>JAQCFD010000128.1 GCA_027618305.1 Pseudomonadota bacterium | reverse complement strand
GAACTCGAAACGGCCATCTGTGATGGTCCGATCGCGGCAGACCCCGGATATTTCCGGCGCCTGTTCCTTGGTGAAACCTGATCCTGAAATGACCGACACGCGACCTGCTCCGACAACGACCAAACCCCGTATCGACGCGCTCGTGTCGGCGCGCTTCGGCTGGCGCCGCCTGTCCGCCGGCGACCGGGTTTTCTGGTTCCGCGGCCATGTGCGCGATCGATCGGACGATGCGCTCGCCGCCGAGGCCGCCGCGCTGTCGCGCGCCGATATCGCAAGTTGGCTCGACGGACTCGACGGCCATTTCGCGCTGATCCTGACGGGCCCCGAATGGTCGCTCGCCGTGGTCGATCCGGTCCGGTCGTCGCCGCTGATCTGGGCGCAACGCGATGACGTCATCTATGTGACTCATGACGGCCCGAGGCTGCGTGACACGCTCGGCCTCGGCCCCGACGATATCGATATCGCCCAGGGTGATGCCTTTGCGATGGGCGGCTTTACTATTGGCGGCGCAACCCTCTACGGCGCGATCCGCCAACTGATCCCCGGCACGTTCCTGCTGGCGGCCCCCGATACGCCATGCACCATAGGGACGTACCATACCTGGCGGCCGCGCCCACCGCTGGAATGCGATCCGGACGACTTGGCCGCCTCACTATCGAGATTGCACGAGAACCTGATCGAACGTCTGATCGCAGACGCCGCCGGTCGACCGATCCTGGTGCCGCTGTCGGCCGGACTCGATTCACGGTTGCTCGCTTCCGGGCTCGCTGCTGCCGGATATGACAATGTGCACTGCATCGCCTATGGCCGCGCCGGCAACCGGGAGGCGGTCGTCAGCCGGCAGATCGCACAGCGCCTCGGCTATCGCTGGTCATTCGTGCCCTACACAAACCCGACGGTGCGCGACGCCTGTGCCAGCGAGGATCACCGCGCCTACGAAGCCTACGCCGACAGTTTTACCGCCATCCCGTTTCCGCAGGATTATTTTGCTCTCATCACATTGCGCGAAAGAGGGGACCTGCCTGCGGATACACTCGTCGTCAACGGCCAGTCTGGGGATTTCACCTCCGGTAACCACATCCCCGAATCACTGATCGGGCATGCTGGCGGATCGGACGAGTCGCGCATGATGCGGGTCCTCGGCACCCTCGTCGCCAAACATTTCAAGCACTGCCCGGGACTCGCGACGGACGAACGCATGGCGCGCATCCACTCACTTTTAACCTCGGAGATCATGGCCGCGGGTGGGCTGCCCGAAAATCCCGAAGACGATTACGGTGTCTATGAGCGTAGCGAGTTCGTCGATCGTCAGGCCAAGTATGTGATCAACGGTCAGCGGCTCTACGAGTATCTCGGGCTCGACTGGCGTTTGCCCCTCTGGGAGCGCCCGAATCTGGATTTCTGGGAGCGCGCACCGCTGTCGGCCAAGGCCAGCCAGTCGCTCTACCGCGAAGTTCTCGAGCGAGATAATTGGGCGGGCGTGTGGCGTGACATACCGGTCAACCCGATGCGCATCCGGCCGGTCTCCCTGATGATTGTGCGACAGATCGCAAAAATCCTGCACGCGCCGCTCGGTGCCGAACGCTGGCATGATTTCGAACGACGCTACTTCACCTACTGGATGGCGCCATTGTGTTCCTACGCACCGTGGCCGTATCGCCGCATCGCGCTTGATCGTCGAAATTTCTACAGTGCAATTGGCTGGTATATCGAAGCTTACCTGAACCGGCATGGTTACGACTTGTCCGGTGCTCGGAACGCTATCCGACGACAACTGGACCACCTGAATTGAAATTGAGTCTTGATCGTCACGGATCGATTTACGATCCGCGCAGCAAGCAGGAGGCCGCATAAGGCCGCGCTGCGGCTAAGCGGGATTCATGCTCATGCGCGTTCATCTGTTCACCACCGATCCAAGCGCGTTTGCGCTCATCGGCCAATTACATAGCAATGAGCGAGTCGACGCAGTCGTCGTGCCGGAGAACCGGGCCGGCACCGAGAAGGTATTGGCAGTGCGTCACGAAGCATCACGGCTGGGCCTGCAGGTATACGAACACGCGCGTGGCGCGGCATTACCGGACCTGTTGCCCGACGCGGATGCCGCAATCTCGTGGCTCTATTCGCAGATCATCGCGGCCCCAGACCTAGAACGCTATCCCGTCGGCATGCTCAACATGCACGGGGGACGCATTCCCGAGTATCGTGGTGCACACGTGCTGCAGTGGCAGATCATCAATGGCGAACGCGAACTCGGTGTGACGTGGCACGAGATCGTCGAGGCGGTGGATGCCGGAGCGATCTGGGCGGAATCGACTGTGCCTATTCCCGAAGCGGCAACCGCTGCCGACATGCGTGAAGCCATGATTGAGGAAGGTATCCGACTTTTTCCGGAGGCTTGGGCGCGCGCCAAGGACGGCGGCTCGCCTGTGCGTCGACCGGACCTTTCCACCGGGTGCACCTGGCCGCAGCGCAAGCCGTCAGACGGAGTCATCGAGCCCGGCCTCACCGCGCGTCAGCTCAGGGATTTGGTGCGCGCATTGTGCCCGCCCTGGCCGTCCGCGACGGTCGATTATGACGGCCGCATATATTACGTGGATCAAGTCTTCGAACACGCCACGGTTGACAGCGTCCCCTACAAGACGGCGGACGGAGAAATTCTCCACCTTGGCGCCACTCAGGCCGAATCGGCATGCTGACTGTCGCTATTCACCAGCCGAACTATCTCCCCTGGCTCGGATATTTCCACAAGATTCGACACTGCGATGTGTTCGTGTTCCTTGACGATGTCCAGTACAGCAAAAACAGCTATATCAACCGGGTTCAGATACTTAACCAGAGACAAGCAAAATTTCTTACGGTGCCGGTCAGCTATGAGTTCGGCGCTTCCATCAATGCCGTTTCACCCGCGCAGCTGGACTGGCCAAAACGTCATCTCGATACGCTCAAGGGCTTCTATCGAAAGGCGCCGTGTTTCAGTGATATCTGGCCCGATATCGAAACCATCCTGTCGAGCACGCCTCAATCCGACCTTGCCACAAGCAACCGATACCTTGTCGAAAGCATCGCCTCCAAACTGGGCTTCGCATGTGATTTTCGGCAATCTTCGGAACTCGAGACCGGCGACAAGACGGGCGATGATCGACTGATTGAAATCGTCTCCGGCCTGGCGCCCGGCGGCCGGTACCTCTCCGGCAAGGGCGGCGCATCCTATCAAGACGGAGTGAAGTTCCGCGATGCCGGGCTGGAACTCCATTACGCCGATTTTGACCATCCAACCTATCCCCAATCCTCCCGAGCCTTCGTCGAAGGATTGTCAGTGCTCGACGCCGCGTTCAGCGTCGGTTGGGCCGACACGGCCGCCTTGCTGGAACGGACCAACTGATGCCCGGCCGGCCGGTACATGTGCTTTGCCTCGATATTGAAGGCGGGCATGGCGGTTCCTCGCGCAGCCTATACGAGAGCATCGCCCATCTGGACCGCACGGAAACGGAGGTCAGCGTATGGTGCAAACGTGAAGGCCCGATACAGGACAAATACCGCGCACTTGACGTGTCGACAGTAGTCCGGCCGGATATGCCCAAGGTCTCGTCACTACCCCGGCTCAGCCGCAACCTCTATGCTTACGGTCTGTTCGTCCGTGACTGGCTGCGGGCTGGTGGTTTCCGAAATGCGTTCCTGGACGCGTCGCGCGATGCGGATGTGGTGCACTTCAATCACGAATCACTGTTCCTGCTCGCCCGATGGATGAAACCGCGTACCAGGGCAATGCTGTCGATGCACATCCGGACCAACCTCTACGGCACTCGGTTCTGTCGCTGGCAGGACAGGACCATCGCGCAGACGCTTGATCACCTGGTCTACATCACCGAGAACGAGGCCAGTACGATGCGTGATCTTTCGGGTTTGAACCCGGCGGGTACGGTGATCTACAACATCGTCGAATTGTCGGATGCGCCGCCTCATCCCGCTGTGTCTACCGATAGCCGTTTCAAGATCGCGTGCCTGTCCAACTATGCCTGGGTCCGCGGCATCGATAGAACGGTTGAGATCGCTGCTGCACTGCGAGACGCGGGGCGCGACGACGTTCTTTTTGTCATGGCGGGTGACATGCATCTCTCGC
The DNA here is from genome assembly GCA_027618305.1 of Pseudomonadota bacterium. Classification (GTDB taxonomy): domain Bacteria; phylum Pseudomonadota; class Alphaproteobacteria; order UBA6615; family UBA6615; genus UBA8079. The sequence continues at coordinate 5,075 of JAQCFD010000128.1, read as the reverse complement.
GCTCTCTGCCGGGTGAACTGGGCAAACTCGGCGCGGCCGGGAAAACACTCGAAGCCCATGTTCAAGAACAAGGCCTTTCGAACATGTTTCTGTTTCTGGGCCATGTCGGAAATCCGGAATCCGTCCTCGCTTCCTGCGATGCTCTGATCAAGCCGACGCGCGAAGAAAACCCATGGGGTCGCGATATTTTGGAGGGGCTGGCCGCGGGCAAAGCGGCAATCTCGATCGGGTATTACGACAGGTTTGTCGAGGACGGTGTGACCGGCATTCTGCTGAACGATTATAATTGCGATGAAATGGCCCGCCGTATTGCCGAACTGGCGGACGACCGTGCGCGTTGCCGTGCGTACGGCGAAAACGGCCGTAACCGCGTACGGGAGCTGTGCGACGGCGAGGCCAAAGCCCGAGAACTTGCAGGAGTATGGCATGAGCTCGCCGGCAGGGGGTAACCCGACCGCCGATTTCACCCGCGACGGTTACCGATCGTTGGTCGCCGGCCTTCTGGAGCGAGGTTACAGCACGGTCGGCTATGATGCCGTCGCACCGGATGAACGGCACCTGGTGCTGCGCCATGACCTCGATATGTCGATCGATGCGGCGGTCGCAATAGCCGAGATCGAGGCCGAGCTGGGGGTGATGGCGCATTACTTCGTGCTGCTGCGGACCGAGATGTACAATCCGTGGTCCGATCACGGGCGCCGGCAGCTCGCCCGCATAGCCGGGCTGGGACATGAGATCGGCCTGCATCTCGATGCGTCTCTCTATCCCGACGATGTCGCGGCACTCAACCATGCCGCGGCGGAAGAATGCGCCGTCCTCGCCGCGCTGACCGGCCGACCGGTCGACATGATCAGTTTCCACAGGCCTTCGAGTGCCCTGCTCGGGTGGTCCGATGACGTCGCCGGCCGGGCGCACAGCTATCAGCCGCGCTATTTTCACGAGATCGGCTATTGCTCTGACAGCCGCGGCGCCTGGCATCACGGCCACCCGCTCGATCACGCGGCTATCGGCGAAGGGCGCGCGTTACAACTTCTGACCCACCCGATCTGGTGGGACCGGGACGCCGCGCTCGATCCCGTCGCCGCCCTCGACGGTTTCCGCGCGGCACGCGACACCGTATTAATGCAGGCGCTCGCGGACAATTGCGAACCCTACAGGGCCGCGCGGCGCGCTTCGCCCGACGATTCCACCGAACCAACAAACGGATGACCATGTCGATCTGGATTCTAGGTATTCACGACGGCCACAATTGCGGCGCCTCTCTCATCTGCGATGGCGCCGTCATCGCCTCGGTCAATGAAGAGCGGCTGTCGCGCACGAAGAACGATATCGGCTATCCGCGTCGATCAATCGAGGACGTGCTGGCGATCGGCGGCATCGATGCCGGCGAGCTGGACGCCGTCGTCTATGCCTCCAACTTCATGCATGCGAGATCGCATCTCAAGGATATCACGCGCTGGTACCCGGTTGGCATGAAAGAGCAGCGCGCCGACGCCGCCCGGCCCAAGGATTATGCGCGGAAGATGCTGGATATCCGCCGCAGCGAACGCATCGATGACGTCGTCGAGCATCTCGGTGTCGCAGCGGGTAAGGTCAGTTTCGTAGAGCATCACCTCGCGCATCTCACAGCCGCCTATTACACGGCGCCGAACATCAAGCCCGGCCAGCGCGCGCTCGGCCTTACCTGCGATGGCGCGGGAGACAATCTTTGCGCCACGGTCTCGGTCTGCGAAGGCACGTCGATCGACCGTATTGCCGAGACCGACCGTCATGCATCGCTCGGCAAGATCTACTCGCGTGTCACCTACATGATGGGGATGACGCCCTGGGAGCATGAGTACAAGCTGATGGGTCTGGCTCCCTATGCCGACCCAGAGCGTTCCGACCGGGCGGCAGAGCCGCTAAGGAAGCTCCTGCGCCTCTCGGAGGATGGGCTTCGGTTCGAGCTCGCCAGCGAGCTGTCGACCAACTACTGCTATGACTATTTGCGGGAACATTTCGAGCGTGTGCGATTCGATACGATCGCCGGGGCGGTGCAGCTCTTTACCGAGGAAATGCTGGTTGCCTGGGTGCGTGGCTGCATCGCCAGCACAGGCATTTCCGATCTCGTTTGTGGCGGCGGCGTGTTCATGAACGTCAAGGCGAACATGCTGATCGCCGAGATGCCCGAAGTCAGCTCGATGTATGTCATGCCGAGCGCCGGCGACGAATCGCTGTCGATCGGTGCGGCGCTGCATCACTATCACCAGAACAACGCCAGCGATTCTTTCGAGGCTAGTATCCTGCCGAACCTTTACTTCGGTGGTTCGCGCAGTGACGAGGAAGAGACCGCGATCGACGAGGCGGCCAAGCTGTCGTCGCTGACGATCACGCAGCCAGACGACATGAACGGCGCGATTGCCGAACTTCTCGCCAACGGCGAGATCGTCGCATCTTGCCGGGGTCGCATGGAGTGGGGGGCGCGCGCGCTCGGCAATCGCAGCATCCTGTCGCCGGCCGACAATTTCGCCCGTGTCGATACGATCAACGCCATGATCAAGATGCGTGATTTCTGGATGCCGTTTGCGCCCAGCATCATGGAGGAGGCGGCGGCGGAGTATTTCGCCGACCCGAAAGGCATCGTGCCGCAATTCATGACTTTCGCCTTTCCGGCGACGGAGGACCGTTACCCGGACATCAGCGCGGCGTCGCACCCCAAGGACCACACGATCCGGCCGCAGGTGGTGACCCGCGTCACCAACCCGGACTACCACGCTGTGATTGCCGAGTACCGCAAGCGCACCGGCCGAGGCGCCATCATGAACACCTCGTTCAATCTTCATGGCGAACCGATAGTCTACGGTCCCGCCGATGCGTTGCGCGTGTTGCGTTTGTCCGGACTCGAATATCTCGCGCTCGACAATTATCTGGTTGCGAAGAATGCCGGCTGACGAAAACCGGCCGGATACTCCGACGCCGCGATGACCGCGCCGCAGACCGTCGTCTTTCTGCTGCCCGACTTGGGCGGCGGCGGAGCACAAAAGGTAATGTTGACGCTGGCGTCGCACCTGGATCGCAGCCGGTTTACGCCGCATCTTCTGGTCGTCGGCGGTGCGGCGACATTGCCGCTGCCCGATGGGGTGACCGTGGACCGCGGCAATGCCACACGCCTTGCTACGGGGATTCCCTGGTTCGTGCGGCGGTTGCGTCGCCTGCGACCGGCGGTTGTTGTCTCCACCCTCGCCTATACCAATCTGGCATTGCTCGCCGCCGCGCCGCTATTACCGCGCCGCACCCGCATCGTCGTGCGCGAGGCCAACACACCCTCGGCATCGCTGGCGTCTCTGCCCGGATTTCTGCGCCGCGTGCAGCCCTACAAACGGCTCTACCCGCGAGCGGCACGGATCATTGCGCAGACGCAGGCGGTGGCCGATGAGCTTACGGATATTGCACCCGCGGTCCGCACGTCGATCCGGTTGCTTCCCAACCTGGTCGATACCGAGGGGTTGCGCGCTGCAGCGGTGTCGCCACTGCGTGAGGTGGGTGCTGGGTTGCGTCTTGTCGGAGCCGGCCGGCTGACGGACCAGAAGGGATTCGACCGGCTGGTCGAGGCTGTTCCGCAGCTGCCGGCAGACAGCAGGGTCACGATTTTCGGCGAAGGCCCCGATCGCGCGACGCTGACCAACCGCATCGCCGCGCTGGGGCTTGATGACCGCGTTCGCCTGGCCGGATTTCAGGCCGACCTCGCCCCCCATCTTGCCGGCGCGGACGCGCTTGTCATGCCGTCGCGCTGGGAAGGGCTGCCGAATGTCGCGCTCGAAGCGCTGGCGCTCGGAACCCCCGTTTTCGCGACGCCGGAATGTGGTCTTGCCGAGGTTGCAGACAAGGCCGGAGACGCGATCCGGATCGCGCCGTTTGACAGTGACCTGGTTGCGCGAATTGGCAGCCTGGTCGCCGATGCCTCGCGCGCCGAATGTCTGCAGCCCAATCTGTTGCCCATTGCGTATAACATCGAGATAGTGGTCGCCCGGTTCCAAAACCTTCTCGATGACTGCCTCGTCTGACCTAACCAGAGAATCCCGAAGCCGCATGCCACGCCTTTCCTATCTGCTGTCACTGACGCCGCGCGAGACATGGCGCATCTTGCGGCACCGGCTGCCCGGCCTGCGCGGGGGACCCACCTGGACTGCGAGCGAGTTGATGTCGTCGTCGAAGCATGCACGCGGTATCCGCTTCGCCGAACTTCTTGCCCGTCAGGAGGCCATAGTGGCGCAGCACCAGCCGTGGGGCCCGCTCGATTTCGAGGGCAAAAGGGTGGTCGAGATCGGCTGTGGTCCGCTGGCCGGTTTTGGTCCGCTGGCGATCTTCCGCGGTGCGGCGAGTTTCGAAAGCGCCGAGCCGGAATGGGACCCCGCCCTCCTGCGTGACCCCTCGGTGGTCGATACCTATCTTCGTATTTTCCATGCCGATCTTGTGGCGCTCTATGGGCCGCGCATGGATTTCGCGACATTCCGTGATGCGCTCGCCACGCGCCTGTCCATTCATCCTTGCGGTTTCGAGGTCGCACCGATCGATGGCGCCGTCGATATCGTCCTGTCGCAATCGGTGCTCGAGCATGTTTTCCCACTTGACGATACGGTTGCGAAACTCGCCGCAATCCAGATAGCGCGAACACGTTTCCTGCACCTCGTCGATTTCGGCAACCATTACCCGACGGCGAGCCCATTTGACGGGCTCTACGAACGACCGCCGGAGGCCTACATCCGGCAACGCGGCCAAGCCATCAACCTGCTGCGCGCGCCGGATATCGCCGATAGTTTTGCCGCGCACGGTATTTCTGCTGTGCTGATTCCGGCGCGCAAGCTGGCAGACCATGCATCCGGAACAGTCGACGGGTGGTGGCGCGAACGGTATGACGATGACGCGCTGTTCACCCAGTTGGCGCTCGTCGTAAGTCCCGCATCCGGCGACAGCGCTGCGTGACGCGCATCCTGCATATCATCTCCGGTCTTGGCGTCGGGGGGGCCGAGATGGTGCTGACACAACTGGCCGCCGCGCTTGCCGCGCGGGGAATGCCGCAGCATGTAGTCAGTCTT
>JAQCFD010000127.1 GCA_027618305.1 Pseudomonadota bacterium | reverse complement strand
GGGGCGAGACGGGGCGGTACGCCAACGGGTTCGGAAGAAGTCACCGGGTCCGATGCGTCGCCCGGCAGTCGGTCATCGGCTGCAAAGGGTATTTCGGGTGACGTGAGTTCGAACCAGATGTATGCGCCGATGCCGCCGCTGGCGAGCAGGAACATCACCGCAACCGCCAGCAAAAACATGGGACGGGATCGGGTTGGCGCCGCCGCTGTCGGAAACGGGGTGGGGTGCACGGCAGCATCATGCGATGCCGGTGTTCGGTTGGCGTGTTCGCCGTCATCGAACAGGCCCGACAGATCTGATTTGAGCGCCTTGTCGGCGAGGTTCATGTCCTCCGCGGACAGCCCGTCGGTTTCAAACGGGAGATCACCCGCGCGCAGCGCGTCGCGGGCTGGCGCATCGTCTGCGATGCTGTCATCGAAGCCACTATCGTCGTCACCGCTGTCGTCGTCCTCAAACGCCGCTTCGGGGTCCCATGAATCTTCCGTGCCAGGTTCTTCAGACTCTTGTGTTTCGGGGGCCGGCAATTCGGATTCCGGCGCTTCGGGTTCCGGATTCACGAGTTTCAGTGCTTCGTGTTTCGGCGCTTCGGATTCTGATACTTCCTGCTCCAGCCCTTCGGAATCGAATTCCTCGAGCGTGGGGTCGGCGAATTCGGGCTCTTCGAATTCAGGCGCTTCGGTTTCGGCCGGTTCGGGCACCGGCCGCGCGGGCGGTCGATATCGCTCTTTCGGTTTTACGGGGACGCCATTCTCGTAGCCGAGAATTCGAAGATTCTCTTCGATTGCCGAAACCTCTCTTTCAACCGGCGCAAGCTGCGCGGTCAACCGGTCGGCCTGGGAATCGATCCGGTTCCCGATCTCTTCAAGAATCCGCGCAATTTTTTCTTCGGCGGATAATGAGGACATGTCTTCGCGGTCGGCCATGGTCTGCGTTATTGGATTTGTCTGGCGGGTAGGTTTTCGGGTCGGCGGTTGATCCTATACCTCTTCTTTCGCGTCAGATCGCGCAGCCGCGAACGGCCGACGGGATACTGCGAAGCGGCCGCGAGGGAAGCGTCAGTCGCGCCCAAAGAGGCGGCCCAGAAATCCGGCCCCGTCATCCGACGTTCGGCTTGGTCGGCTGGGTCCCTTGGAGGTGTCTTCCATCCGATCAAGGCGCTCCGACAACCGCATCATGGCGCGTTCGACCGGCGCCGTGCTGGCGCCGCCCGATTTGGATTTGATCTCTTCGATTTGATTGCCGAGTTCGCCAACCTTCTCAGCGATGGGCTTAATCGCTTCGGTCGTCCGATGCTCGGATTCCTCGATCCGGCCGGCCAGCTTCTGAATGCTCTCGAGCACCGCCTCGGCCGTCAATGCAGGCGGGCCACTCGGCGCATGTTCCGGGCGCGGGGGATCGTCATAGACCGGCGCGTCGCGATGCGCTTCGCGGGGCTGGTTCGTATTCTGATTCTGCCTGTTGTCGCTATACCGCTGATCGGAATCGGCACGCTTCGAGCGCAGCTCTTCCGACGCCGCCGCCAGAATGGTTTGCGACAGCCAGCGACCGACATTGACGCCCTGCTTGCGGGCGGCAATTTTTGCCGCCTCGCGCGCTTCTGGGTCAACGCCCTTTACGCTCCAGGGTGAATTTGCAGCCATCGTAAGTTAACTAATCCCGCTCACTCAGTACGTAGTGCTCGAATAGGGCCATGTATTGCGTCTTTCAGGCCCCGGTCATACGCCCACCAGATATGGGCTCTTCGCCGCCGAATTCCAGCAATCAATTCCACAGCGGTAGTGATGCACTTTTTTCACATTGTTGAAAACCCGAAAAGTTACGACTCCATCATTTGAATCAATGGCTTCGTGGCGCAATTCGTATGGTAGTGCCACCGGGATTCCCGAATTCGGTTGAAAACGAAGTCACAAATGCTGAGTTATCCGGAATCGGCAGTTCGCAGCCGCCATACATATAGTCATACGTGGGATAGCCCCTGGGCGCTACGGTAGTACGGGGTCGAAAACACCGGAATACCGGATTTTTCGAAGGCTAACCGAAAGGTCGGGATTCAACGAAACATTCTTCGAGGGGCCGAGATATTCGACGAAATGTGGCCCACCCGGGGCGCAGACTCCAGACCGACGCTGGTGGGAACGCCGCGCGCGACCCGAGAGTTGGAATTCGTGTCGGATGGTATGGTGCCTGGACATATTTCTCCGGCCTTGTCGGCACTTGAGCGCGACAAGTATAGTCGCGCCGCCTATCGCATGACGCATACGCACGTATGTCGAGACCCATCTCTAACGGAGCCCTGACATGGCCAAAAACGTTGCCCTCATCACTGGCGTGACGGGACAGGACGGGGCCTATCTGGCCGAACTTCTGTTGGAAAAAGGGTATGAGGTTCACGGTGTGAAGCGCCGTTCTTCATCCTTCAATACGGGCCGTATCGACCATTTGTATCGCGATCCCCATGAGGGCGGCGTAGGATTCCATCTCCACTATGGCGACATGACCGATGCGACAAATCTGATCCGGCTGATCCAGGAAGTCCAACCCACCGAGATTTACAATCTGGCGGCACAGAGCCACGTGCAGGTCAGTTTTGACACGCCGGAATACACGGCCAATGCGGATGCGATGGGGGCGTTGCGCCTGCTGGAAGCGATGCGCATTCTGAAGCTTGAGGACACGACCCGGTACTATCAGGCATCGACGTCCGAGCTCTACGGCAAGGTCCAGGAAACACCCCAAAGCGAGACCACGCCGTTCTACCCGCGCAGTCCCTATGCGGCCGCGAAATTATATGGCTACTGGATCACGGTGAACTACCGCGAGGCCTACGGGATGCATGCGACGAACGGCATCCTTTTCAACCATGAGAGCCCGATCCGTGGCGAGACATTCGTGACCCGAAAAATCACCCGGGCGGTCGCGGCGATCGAGCTCGGCCTGCAGAAGAAATTGTTCCTCGGCAACATGGATGCCAAACGCGACTGGGGGCATGCGCGCGACTATGTCGAGGGCATGTGGCGGATCGTGCAACATGACGAGCCCGACGATTTCGTCCTCGCCACAGGTGAGACTCATGCGGTCCGCGAGTTTGTCGAACTGGCGTTCAAGGAAGTTGGCCGGGCCATCGTCTGGCACGGAGAAGGGGTCGACGAGGTCGGCGAAGATTCCGAAACCGGTGAGACCCTCATAGCCATCGATCCACGCTATTTTCGTCCGACGGAAGTGGACCTCCTGCTCGGCGATCCGGCGAAGGCGAAACGGGTGCTCGGTTGGCAACACACCACGCCGTTTCCGCAACTCGTCAAGGAGATGGTCGCGGCCGACCTCGAGCTCATGCGCGCCGAAGGCGACATCCATAAAAGTTTCGATTGAACCGCGCGGCTTGCGGATCGCGTCGGCACGGGCGATATAGACCCTGCAGTCGGCCTTGGGGCGTAGCCAAGTGGTAAGGCATCGGGTTTTGATCCCGTGATCGCAGGTTCGAACCCTGCCGCCCCAGCCAACTTCCTCTGATTGGAATTTGATATTCAGCCGCGCTCGGCGGCATCCAGGCGCGCGCGCACAAGCCGCTGCAGGCGAAACAATTGCCGGTCGTGGATGCCGGCCTCGCGCATATGCGCGACCGTGTTCTCCAGATACTCGGCGCAGGTGCCCAGATAGCCCGCGGCCGTCGCCAGATGTTCGACGATGCTGTCTTCGGGCAGGCGTCCGACATAGCGTTCGGTGTCGCGGTTCATCACGAAGGTGACGGCGTTGATCGGGCCGTCGGGGGTCATCGCGCGGACCCAGACGGCCGTGTAACTGTCGAGCGCCATTTCCCGGTCCCAGACCACGGACAGTTCGTCCCGCTCGCGCCCGGCGGGAAGTTTGAAGGCAACACCGTTGCACGACCCGCCTTTGTCGAGGGCCAGGACCAGGCCGGGGTTCTCCGGCGTACCGCGGCCCAGCGGCGTGCGCAGGCAGAAGGAGCGGTGATAGCCCCAGACGCGGGCCGTGCGACTTTCGCTGTAATGAATCGCCGGATTCCAGATCAGGGATCCGTATCCGAACACCCACATGTCACGCGCGGGCGACGCATCGAAGAATGCCGACAGTGACGCTGCGCGTTCGGCGTCGGTCAACGGAACGATGTTTGTCACATGCTGCTGTTCCTTCAGCATGCGATACACCTGTCCGTCCCGGATCGATTCCCGGTTGAGCTTGTTGGTCATTTCAATTTTGATGCGAATAACATCCTGCGTGTATATCAACCGGGGCCGGGGAACTGAACCTCGGTGACAGCGAGAAAGTGGCGATGGATATTACAGCGGACGAGGTTCTGGGTTTCTGGTTCCATGAAACCGACCGGCAAAACTGGTTCGAGCGGAGCGATGATTTCGACGGGATCGTTCGAGATCGGTTTGCGGCGGCGGTCGAGACCGCGCGCGGCGGCGGGTTTGACGCGTGGCGCGATACGGCGCGCGGCGGCCTGGCGGTCATCATCCTGATTGACCAGTTTTCGCGGAACCTTCATCGGGACTCTCCGCGCGCCTGGTCCGCGGATGATGTGGCCCTGTCCTGCACGCGCCAGGCACTGGCGCGGGCCCATGATCGCGAACTCGCCCCCGAAGAGCGGAAGTTTCTCTATATGCCCCTGATGCACAGCGAGGACCTCGTCGATCAGGAGAAGTGCGTCGAACTGTTCCGCGCGCTGGCAGAAGAGTCGGCGGAAGAGAAACTGGCCCTGGATTATGCGATCCGCCACCGCGACATCATCGCGCGGTTTGGACGATTCCCCCATCGCAATGCGATCCTCGGCCGGCAGAGCACGCCCGAGGAGATCGATTTCCTGAAGGAACCGGATTCGTCTTTCTGACCCGGCCCCGTGCGGTCAGGGGAGATCGGCCAGGACGATCTCCGCATCGCCGACTGCGGTGATGGTAATCTCGCTCTCGCCGGCCAGGGCCGCGCCCGCGCGTTCGCCGACCTCGGTGCCGTTGACACAGACCGTGCCCCGCGACGGGACCAGATAACCCCGTCGATTGCCCAGGAACAGGTGAGTCACGCTCTGGCCCCCGGTCAGGGTGGCACCGAACAGCGCCGCATCCTGGTGGATCATCGGGGCGCCCAGCCCTTCATCCTGCGCCCGTCCCGAGGCCAGCAGCACCAACGCGCCGGCCTGGTCGCCGCGTGGAAAGGTCTTGGTCTCCCAGCGCGGGGCGTGGCCATCGCGATTGGGTGTGATCCATATCTGGAAGATTCGGGTGGTCTCGTCTTCGACGTTGAACTCGGAATGCTGAATCCCGGTGCCCGCGCTCATGATCTGGACATCGCCGGCCTCGGTGCGACCGCGATTTCCCAGATTGTCCTCATGGGTGATGGCCCCCTGGCGGACATAGGTGATGATTTCCATGTCCCGGTGCCCATGGGGCGGGAACCCGCCCTTGGCCACGATCGTGTCGTCGTTCCAGACCCGTAGCGGGCCGAATCCCATACGCTTGGGATTCATGTATTCGCCGAAACTGAAATGGTGATGGGCGTCGAGCCAGTCATTCTGGAAATGACCAAGATTTTCGAGGGATGTGACGTCGATCATGCTGCGATACCTGCGCGATTATGGGGTGCGAGGAAGTCGATCACAGGGCCCACCGGCACGATGCCGGTCGGGTTTACGTTCTCGTGACTGCCGTAGTAGTGGATTTTGATCTGCGGGTTGTTGATCGTCGAAGCCACGCCCGGCACCTGGTAGAGGTCGCGGGAGTAGTTCCACAGGCTGGGATAGTCGATCAGCCGGCGGATATTGCATTTGAAATGCCCGTGATAGACGGGATCAAACCGCAGCAGGGTTGTGAACAGGCGCCAATCGGCTTCCGTGATCTGATCGCCCACGAGATAGCGCTGCTTCGAGAGCCGGGCTTCGAGCCAATCGAAGGTGTCGAACAGCTTCGTCACCGCTTCGTCGTAGGCGGCCTGGGAACGTGCGAAGCCGGACTTGTAGACCCCGATATTGACCGTGTTAAAGACCCTGTCGTTGACGGCGTCGATCTCGTCGCGCAGCGGTGCGGGGTAATAGTCCCGCTCGGGATGCCCGGCGAAGGCATCGAAGGCGCTGTTGAACATCCGGATGATCTCGGATGATTCATTGTTCACGATCGTGCCGGTTTCCAGGTCCCAAAGTACCGGCACCGAAACCCGGCCGGTAAAATGGGCGTCGGCGGCAGCGTAGATCTGATGCAGATAGTCGGCACCGAGCACCGGGTCGGGGACGACCTCATCATCCGGTTTGAAGGTCCAGCCGTCGTCACCCTTGTACCAGTGCACGACCGACACCGAGATCGCGTCCTCGAGCCCTTTCAGGGCCCGGTAGATCATGGTCCGGTGCGCCCAGGGGCAGGCGTGACAAATATACAGGTGATAGCGCCCCGGCGCGGCCTTGAAGCCACCAACACCGGTCGGGCCGGCGCTACCGTCGGGAGTGATCCAGCTGCGAAACGCCGTCTCGGGATTATTGAACTTGCCATCCGCGTCGTTCCGGGCCGGTTCGACCACATGCCAAACGCCGTCGATCATCACGCCCATCGGCCATTCCCTTCATTGAATGCAGGTATCCGTTCACGCTTTAGGTTGGATGCGCGGGGGGGAATGTCGAGGCCGCGCGTTCGAATGTCGAACAGATGTTCGTTATTCGGCCAGATACTCATCCAGGCATTCGAAGGCACTTTGCCAGCCCTCGGAGTGCCCCTCGGCCATTTCTTCGTTGGGCAGCATCGTGTGGGTGAGCTGTAGCTCCGATGCGCCGTCGGCGGTTGCGATGAACTTGAGGTCGAGAAATGTTTCCAGACCCTGCATCTGGCCCTCATGCTGCCAGATCCACGACATGGTTAGCCGGTAGGGCGGGTCGATCAGCCCGAACACGCCGTGGGCGGCATGTTCCTTGTCCTCGGGCGACAGCAAGACGATCTCGTAATTCCCTCCTTCCTGAAAATCCCAGCGGTCGATCCGGCAGCCGACATTGCGCGGCCCCATCCACTGGCAGGCCTGTTCCGGGTCGGTCCAGGCCGCGAACAAGCGTTCGACCGGAACCGCAAAACGCCGGGACATCTTCAACGTGCGGGTGGCGTCAGGCGCTTGCGTGATGTCGCTCATGATGGGTCCTTCTTTTCGGCCGCGTCCGCTTCGAGGAACCGTGCGAGGGAGTCGAGGCTGCCTTCCCAGAACGCGCGATATCGCGCGAGCCATTCATCCGCGTCCTGCAGCGGGGCCGCCTGCACGGCGCAAATCTGATTGCGCCCGTCCCGGCGGCGATCGACCAGGCCGGCTTGTTGCAGAACTTTCAGATGCTTCGAGACGGCGGGAAGCGACATGTCGAACGGTTCGGCGAGTTCCCCGACCGTGGCATGGCCGTCCGCCAGGCGGGCGAGGATGGCCCGCCGGGTCGGGTCGGCAAGGGCTGCGAAGGTTCGATCGAGATTATATTTAACCATACGGTTAATTTAAGGGGCGCCACGTCGTCCTGCAAGCGCGGACTCTATTTTCCCTCGCGCCGCCATGCGGCCATCAGGAACGCGCCGATCGCCAGCAACAGGATCAGCGCGGGCAGGAACGGCAGCGCGCGCACGCCGGTGACGGCAGACGCGTCGTTGCGCTGGAAGGCAAGCCAGCGCGCCGATGTTTGCTGTGCGGCGGAATCGCTCATCGCGCGGCCCGGCCGGGCGCGCCGCAGATCCGCAACGCCGCTCTCACCGATCCAGTTCACACCGCCGCCGGTGACGGCCGCGACAGGGCGCAGCAGCAGGTCCGTGGCGGTCACATCGGCGAATTCGATGGGGTTGATCGTACCAACCCCGGCCACGGCCGTGCGGCTGCCGTCATCCAGTCGGTAGATGCCTGTTTCGTTGACGGCGATGCTGCCGATCGCACGCCCGTCGCCCTGTTCTTCCAGCGTCACCGACCGGGTCTCGCCGGTCGGCCCGGTCACGGTCACCGGTGCCGGGTCCGGTGCCAGGCTGTGCCGGACAATTTCGACGCTGTCGCCGCGGGCCTGCGCGGTCAGCCGGTCTTCCTCGAGCTCCGGTTCTTTCATTAACCAATGGGCGAGGCGTCGCAGCAACTCGTTGTGGGGGCCGCCGCCCTCATAGCCCCGCGCCCAGAGCCAGATATGGTCGCTCAGGAACTGGCCGACCCGGCCTTCGCCCACCCGATCCAGGATCAGAAGCGGTCGCCCGTCGGGGCCGTCCATGACCACGGTGCCCGATTTGGGCCGCGCATCGACATGGCGGAACCAGCGTCCCCAGTCGGGTGTCGCATCCGCGTCGAGACCGAGCCCGGGCAGGGTCGCCGTGACCGGGTGACGTCGCCCGGTCTCGTTGACGCTCGCGACGTAGGGCGCCTCGGTCACATCGCCGGTAGGCTCGCCGGGCAGCACGCTCGCCAGCGCGGTGCGGTACAGACTGGTAGCAGGTGTGATCTCCGGTCCCGTCGCTTCGAGCAATGCACCGCCGGCTTGCACATAATCGGCGATGTTCCGCAGATAGATCGACGGCAACACGCCCATGCGCCGATACCGATCGAAAATGATCAGATCGAAATCGTTGAGCTTCACCTCGAACAATTCGCGATACGGAAACGCGATCAGGCTGAGTTCGCGAACCGGTGTGCCGTCCTGTTTCTCGGGCGGGCGCAGGATGGTGAAATGCACCAGGTCGACCGACGGGTCGGCCTTGAGAAGATTGCGCCACGTGCGCTCTCCCGCATGGGGTTCGCCCGAGACGAGAAGAACCCGCAGCCGGTCGCGAACACCCGACACGCTGACCGCCGCACGGTTGTTTTGCAGCGTCAATTCCTCTGGGGCGGGGTCAACCTCGATTTCAATAATCGTGAGGCCGCCGTGGTCAAGTTTCAACGGTAGCCGACTCGTTTCGCCAACCGGGACGCGATGGAATTGAGGCTCGCCGCCGTCCAAGCGAACCGTGACGCGCGCCGCGGCGTTGCCGACCTGTGGTTGCCCGGTCTCTTCGATACGCACGGCGATTTCGAGGTCGGTTCCGACAATGCCGTAACTCGGCGCTTCCTCGATGACGAGGCGCCGGTCGCCATCGTCGCGGGTTCCGCTCAGGAGGACATGTAACGGCGCGCGCAATCCGACCTGGGCGAGTGAGTCGGGGACATCGTGGACCTGACCGTCGGTGATCAGAATGGCGCCGGCGACCTGATCCGGCGGGATGTCGGACAACGCATTGCCCAGGGCTTCGAATAACCGCGTT
>JAQCFD010000126.1 GCA_027618305.1 Pseudomonadota bacterium | reverse complement strand
TTCGTGGAGGATCTGGCGCGACGTGCGCACCAGCTTGTTGATGGTCTCGATCATGTGCACCGGAATACGGATGGTGCGCGCCTGGTCGGCGATCGAGCGCGTGATCGCCTGGCGGATCCACCAGGTGGCATAGGTCGAGAACTTGTAGCCGCGGCGGTATTCGAACTTATCGACCGCCTTCATCAGGCCGATATTGCCTTCCTGGATGAGATCGAGGAACTGCAGGCCGCGATTGGTGTATTTCTTGGCGATCGAGATGACGAGGCGGAGGTTGGCCTCGACCATTTCCTTCTTGGCGCGGCTGGCTTCGCGTTCGCCGCGCTGGACCTCGTTGACGAGGCGGCGGAATTCGTCGACCGGCATTTCGATCTCGTCGGAAAGCTGGATCACCTGTTCGCGGATATCCTTGATGTCGTCCTTGTAGCGCTGGACGAACGGCTTCCAGCCCTTGCCCGACAGGCGGCTGATCCGGTTGAGCCATTTGAGGTCGGTCTCGTTGCCGAGATATTCCTCGAGGAAGGATTCGCGCGCCACCTTGGACTTGGTGGCCATGCGCAGCAGCCGTCCTTCGAGCTGCAGCAGGGTCTTGTTATAGGTGTAGAGCTCCTGGACGAGCTGTTCGATACGGAAATTGTTCATCCGCACCAGCTTGACGTAGCCGACCAGTTCCTTGGTCAGCTTTTCCAGGTTCTTTTCCGACGCCGCGCCGAAAGAGCCGGTGCCATTGGCGGCATCGGTGCGTTTCTGGCGCAGCTTGGCGACCTTCGGATAGGTGACGGCGATCTTGTCGAGGTTTTTGAGCGCCTTCGGGGTCAGCGCTTCTTCCATCGCCGACATCGAGACGCTGACGGCATCTTCCTCGTCCTCGTCCTCGTCGGGTTCGCCCTCGGCGAGGCCGGTCGGCGCGCCGGTCGGCTTGGCAGGCTTGATCGGGCCGGAATCGTTGGCCGGCACGTTGTTATTCGGGTTCGGGTTGTTGGGATTCACCTTGGGCGGATTGGCGCCGCCATAGGCCGCGTCGAGATCGACGACGTCGCGCAGCAGCATTTCCTCGTTCTTCAGGCCTTCGCGCCACGACAGGATGGCGCGGAAGGTGAGCGGCGATTCGCAGATCGCGCTGATCATCTTTTCGCGGCCGGCCTCGATCCGCTTGGCGATGGCGATTTCGCCCTCGCGCGACAGCAGTTCGACCGAGCCCATTTCGCGCAGATACATCCGCACCGGATCGTCGGTACGGCCGAGATCCTGGTTGTCGTCATTGGCGGGTTTGGCTTTTTCGGCGGTGTCGTCGGCGAGTTCCTCGACCTCGGAATCCTCTTCCGCGTCCTCGTTCTCGACGACGTTGACGCCGAGCTCGGAAAGCTGGGTCATGGTGTCTTCGATCTGCTCGGACGAGACATCGTCCGGCGGCAGCGCCTTGTTCAGGTCGTCATAGGTGACGAAACCCCGTTCCTTGCCGGTTTCGAGCAGTTTCTTGACGGCGGCATCGACCGAATCGATGACCGGCGCGTCGTTGCTCTCTTCGGCCTGCGGTTTCTCTTCAGGCTGCTTTTTGATCTTTGTCGCCATATGACCTCAGTCCCCCAATTTTACCAACGATTACCCAAACGCATATCGTCACACTGGTCGTCCATAACTGGTCGTCTACAACTGCCCGTCTACAACTGCCCGTCCGGCCCTCTGCGCTGGCCGTAAAACGAGGCGCGATACATAAACGGTCGCGACCGTTTCGTCCCCTAAAATCTTGCCCCGGCCCCTATCCCGGTTCCGGGCCGTCTCCGGCGCGTCGCCGGCGGGATTCAGCTGCGCCTTCTGCGCCGCCTTAAACCCGTCTTCGGGCCCGTCTTAAGCCCGTCTTAAGCCCGTCTTCGGGCCCTTCTCTTCCGCCCCGTTCTGCGGGGCCGCTCTAATCCGCCGAAACGGCGGTGCCGCCGGGCCCGCCAAGACCCTCCGACCCGCCGTCCATTTTCAGCTTTTCAAATCTTTCCCAGTTCTCGTCCGTCGGCTCGCTCACGTAGCGGCGCTGCGCTTCTTCCAGTTCGGCCCGGCGCGCCGGTTCGAGCTGGCTCGACAGCACCTGCAGGAAACCGGTGCGCACTTCGTCCTCGGCGGTGTCCGGGCGGGCAAAGCGCGCATGGACATAGACATCTGGCCTGAGAACGGATTGCAAAATCTCGCTGTTTCCCTGTTTATCTAACTGGGTCTTCAGGCCCTCGGAGTCAAGATTTTCCTGCCCGGCATAGACCTTTAGGATTTCCTGGCGAAGATTGTCAAGCTTAGGGTCCGAAACGTTAACCATTGCTAAATCCTCGGCGAACATGTCGAGCAGGCCGGGATGGTTGATCACCACCGCGAGGAGCACCTGTTCGTGACGTTTGCGCAGGATTTCGGGGCCCGACCGCATGCCGGACGCGGCGCTGCCGCCGTATCCGCCCGCGGGCCCGCCCACACGCCGGTCCTCCCAGGAGGCGGCGCCGCGGCTGAAGCCGCGCCGGGCGCCGGAATTGCCGCCGAAATTGCGCCCGCTGCCGCCATATCCGCCCGCGTTGCGGCCGGTGCCGGGATTGCGGGCCTGGTTGCGGGCGTTGATCATCTCGCGCAGTTTCTGGCGGAACTGGGCCTGGTACTGGAACTGGACCTTGCGGTCGGCGATCGACAGGGCGCGGTCCTCGAGGCGTTTTTCGAGCCCGGCGACGCGTTCGGGCGTGTCGAACTCGCGGCCGTCGGTCTCGAGCCGCCAGATCACCGAATCGAGCGACGTGGCGCGGGCGATCAGCGCTTCCATCGCCGCCGCGCCCTGTCCCGGGCCGGTGCCCGACACCAGGCTGTCCGGGTCCTCGCCGGCGGGCAGGGTGATGAAGCGCAGGCTGCGTTCGGGGACCAGCAGCGGCAGGGCGCGCTCGGCCGACCGTCCCGCGGCGCGCTGGCCGGCGGCATCGCCGTCGAAGCACAGATAGGGCTCGTCCGCGACCTTCCACAGCAGCGCCAGATGGCTTTCCGACAGCGCCGTGCCGAGCGGGGCGACCGCCTCGGCGAACCCGGCCTGGGACAGGGCGATCACGTCCATATAGCCTTCGGTGACCAGGATGCGGCCCTTGTCATGCGCCGCCGCGCGCGCCTGGGACAGCCCGTACAGCGTGCGGCGCTTGTCGAACAGGGGCGTGTCGGGGGAATTGAGGTATTTGGGCTCGCCGTCGCCAAGGGTGCGGCCGCCGAACGCGATCACCCGGCCGCGGGCGTCGGCGATCGGGAACAGCACCCGGTCGCGGAAGAAATCGTAGGACGGCCTGCCGTCATCGGGCCTGCGCACCAGACCGCCCTCGGCGAGCAGCGCTTCGGGCATGGCGTCGGACATGATGGCGGTCTTCAGCGTATTGCCCGGCGGCGCGAAGCCGAGGCGGAACCGCGCGATCGTCTCGTCGCTCAGCCCGCGCCCGTACAGGTAGTCCAGCGCCGTCCGCCCCGCCGGCGACCGCAGGGTTTTCTCGTAATACATGCAGGCGGCTTCCATCACCTCGAGCAGCCCGGCGCGGCGCTGTTCCTGCGCGCGCTCTTCGGGGCTCGACACCGGCACCTCCAGCCCCGCCTCCGCCGCCAGCCGCTCCACCGCCTCCGGAAAAGAAACCCCCTCCGCCCGCATCAAATACCCAATCACATCCCCATGTGCCCCACAGCCGAAGCAATGGAAGAAATTCTTATCATTTGATACTGTAAATGACGGGGACTTTTCGTTGTGGAAGGGGCACAGGCCGGTGTGTTCCCGGCCGCGCTGCTGCAGTTTTACGCGCCGCGACACGATTTCGGAGAGGCTCAGGCGGGCCCGGATCTCGTCGAGGAACTGGGGCGAGAACGCCATGGACGCCTTTCAGCACGGGTGCAGTTCACACGCGAAGTATATTACGCCGACAGGGCTGCCTTCAACATCGCGCTGGCCTTGCCGAAATCCATCTGGCCGGCGTGGCGTTCGCGGAGCAGGCCCATGGCCTTGCCAATGTCCTTGATCGAGGACGCGCCGGTCTCGGCGATGACGGCGTCGATCGCCGCGGTGACCTCCGCCGCGTCGAGCTGGCGCGGCATGAAGCTCTCGATCACCGCGATTTCCTCGGCCTCGCGCGCGGCGAGCTCGGGCCGGTTGCCCTGGTTGTACATCTCGATCGATTCGTGCCGCTGGCGCACCATGGTCTGGAGCACCTGCAGGATTTCGGATTCGCTGATGCCGTCGTCGACGCCCTTGGAGCGGGCCGCAATATCGCGGTCCTTCACGGCGGTCAGGATCAGCCGCAGCGTCGATACCGCCACGGGCTTCTTTTCCTTCATCGCGGTCTTGAGCGCTTCGCTGAGCCGGTCTCTGAGCATGGATTGCATCTTGGCTGTTGAGAGGCGGCGGACGTTAACCCAAATCGGCCGCGCGCGCAAACCCTGACCGCACGCCCAAGTCATTGATAAACAACAATATTCCAAATTCCATCGCGCTTGACGAGTCCCCGCCGATCCCCTATCTAACACGGGGTCCGCGCGCGACGCACGTGGCTGCGGCCCCATACCATAAGACTCCCTTGAACAAGCTTTCGGAAGTGCCCCGGATGGCCGCCCAGACCACGCCCGCAACAGACGCTCCCCACACGCCGCCCCATACCCCGCCAAGGGGCGCGACGGCGGCGCTGGTGCTGGCCAACGGGGCTCCCGGTGGTTCGGGCACGGGCGGCGAGATCGTCTGGGGCAAGGGCATCGGCGCCACCGGCACCACCACCGGCGAGGTCTGCTTCAACACCTCGATCACCGGCTACCAGGAAATCCTGACCGACCCGTCCTATGCCGGCCAGATCATCACCTTCACGTTTCCCCATATCGGCAATGTCGGCACCAACCCGGAAGATATCGAGACCGTCACCCCGGCGGCGCGTGGGCTGATCCTGCGCGGCGACATCACGCATCCGTCGAACTGGCGCGCCTCGCAGCATCTCGATGCCTGGCTGAAATCCCATAACCTGGTCGGCCTCGCCGGCGTCGATACAAGACGCCTGACCCGCCTGATCCGCGATTCCGGCGCGCCCACGGGGGTCATCCACCACGCCCCCGACGGCACCTTCGACATCCCCGCCCTTGCCGCCGCCGCGGCCGCCTGGCCCGGGCTCGAGGGCATGGATCTCGCCAGGGAGGTCACCTGCCGCCAGAGCTATTCCTGGAACGAGAGCCTGTGGGCGATCCGCGAAGGCTTCGGCAAACAGGAAAACCCGAAATACCACGTCGTCGCCATGGATTTCGGCGCCAAGCGCAACATCCTGCGCGCGCTGGCCTCCGCCGGCTGCAGGGTAACGGTGGTGCCCGCCACGGCGAGCGCCGAGGACGTGCTGCGCCACCGCCCCGACGGCATCTTCCTGTCCAACGGCCCGGGCGACCCGGCGGCGACCGGCGAATACGCCGTGCCCGTCATCAGACAGCTGATCAAGTTCGGCCTGCCGATGTTCGGCATCTGTCTCGGCCACCAGCTGCTCTCCCTCGCGCTCGGCGCGAAGACAAAAAAGATGCATCTCGGCCATCGCGGCGGCAACCACCCGGTGAAGGACCTCGCAACCGGCAGGGTCGAGATCACCAGTCAGAACCACGGCTTCGTCGTCGACGAGGCCACCCTGCCCGACGGCGTCGAGCTCAGCCACGTGTCGCTGTTCGACAAGACCCTCGAAGGCATCCGCGTGACCGGCAAGCCCGTCTTCTCGGTTCAGTACCACCCCGAAGCCAGCCCCGGGCCGCAGGACAGCCACTATCTGTTCGACCGGTTCGTGGAGACGATGGCGAAAGCCTGATTTTCGGTTGGCGGCAGGGCGCGGCGGTCCGAACAGGTAATGGCTGTCCTGCGGAGGTCCCCCCGAATTTTGCGCGAATTATCCCTTCATTGGATTGAAACTTAGGGGCGTCTCAACGATTTGAGGCGAGCCTTTCGGCCATCCGTCCGCCCCGCACGAACCCTGCGACCGGACGCGGCAGAAAGGGGAATCCCATGGCCTTCACAAATCCGATCCGGCAGCGGCTATCCGCGCGCGCGTTTGACGTAATACCGGGTGGCAAGCGCGACAGACGACCCCGCCCCGACCTGGACAGCATCGAACGCCGCTACCGGACACGGAAAATGCGACGGCTTGCATTCCGGTTTACAGTCGGGCGCGCCGGCCTGGCGGTTCTCACCGCCGCCGCGATTGTCGGGTCTTTCTATGCCGCGACCAGCCAAAGCGACTGGAACCGGCGCACGATATTGAAACACATCGCCGCCGCCCCGAATTGCGACGCCGCCCGCGCCGTCGGCCTCGCCCCGGCGCGGCGCGGAGAGCCGGGATATTATGACAAGCACGACCGGGATAAGGACGGGATCGCGTGCGAGGTTTGGCCGAGGCGTTGAGTGCGGGAGCGACAAGCCGGAATTTTGCCGCCGTCTTTTTTGCCTTTAATTATGATAGGAGAGTGGTTACACTTATCACATGATCGCGCATTTCCGACACAAGGGACTGCGGCGGCTGTACGAGCGGGACGACCGGCGCGGCCTTGCCGCCGCCCATGCGGACAAGATTGCCCGCATCCTCGCCCGTCTCGATCAGGCGGCGGCGCCGGCGCATATGGACCTGCCGGGGTTCCGGCTTCACCCGTTGAAAGGCGATCTTGTTGAAAGGCGATCTTGCCGGTTTCTGGTCGGTCGGCGTCTCGGGCAACTGGCGGATCGTTTTCCGGTTCGACGGGGCGGATGTGCGGGACGTCGACCTGATCGGCTATCACTAGGCGGCGTCGATCGATACCCGACCGCAAGTGCAGGCAGAATATGAAGACACGAACATGAGGAGAAACGTAACATGGCCATGAAAGACCCGCCCCATCCGGGCCTGTCGGTGCGGCACGATTGCCTGGAGCCGCTCGACCTGAGCGTAACCGAAGCGGCGAAGAAGCTCGGCATCAGCCGCAAGCAGCTTTCCGACATCGTGAACGGCCATGCCGGCATCTCGCCCGAAATGGCAATCCGCCTCGACAAGGCGTTCGGCGGCGGCGCGGAAACGTGGCACCGCCTGCAGGGCGCCTATGACCTCGCCCAGGCGATGAAGCGCGCCGATCGTATCAAGGTCGACCGACTGATCTCCGCGGCATGACAGACATAAGGAACGCGGCGCGACAGACGATGCGCATAACCGCTCTGCTGGCCGGCCTGCTCGGCACGTTCGCGCTGGCGGGCTGCGCCGGGCCGGAGACTCCGGCCCACATCCCGTCTGACGGCGCCGGCCCGCAGACCGGCAACCCGAACAAGGCGGCGACCGACCCGGCCGCGCCGAAATCCGTCTGGCAGGACGACCAACCCCGCCCCGCCCCCCGCATCGTCCACGCCGGCGCGCCGCTGCAATGCGTGCCCTATGCAAGACGCCACGTGAATATTTCGCTGCGCGGCGCCGCCTGGACCTGGTGGAGCGCCGCCGAGGGCCGCTACGACCGGGGGCGCCAGCCGCAAGTCGGATCGGTGCTGGTGCTCAAGCGCCGCGGCCGGAGCCTCGGCCATATCGCCGTGGTGACGCGCATCAACGGGCCGCGCGAGATTATCGTCGACCACGCCAACTGGCTGAACCGCGGCCGCATCCACCTCGGCACCCCGGTGCGCGACGTGTCGCGCAACAACGACTGGTCCGCCGTGCGCGTGTGGCACACGCCGGGCAAGACGTGGGGCCGGTCGGCCTATCCGGCCTACGGGTTTATCTATCCGGGGGTGGGGGAGAGTTGAGGAGGAGGTTTCCACGTGACGAATAGGCCGCTCGTTGTCGATTGAGGATGTAGGACAGAAATCACCTTCCTGTTACATCGGGCGCAGGCACGGCAATCGTGTCAGCTCAACATTCAACAACAGACGTTCATCGGAGATCGCGGTAATGTCTGCTCCTGACCCGGAACGGACCAATGCCCCAACGATGGACAAGTGCGGTGTTCCTGATAGTTTTCCGGCGGTAGTGTCGCCTCTCCCTTTCGTCACTTAAGGGTCAACGCGCTTGACCGGCGTGCCCTGCTTTGGCATGCCTTAAACACTTGCCGTCACCACCACATCAGGACTTTGGACCGAGCCATGACACTAATCGATCAAGTAGAACATCACGAAATTCTGGATCTCGCCGAGTTTTCCAAAGAAGAATTTGTCCGCAAATCGGTCATGCAATCCAAGGGTATCGTGTGCGATTTCGTCTGTTTCGAGCCGGGGCAATCCGCCGGGTTTCACAAACATCCCGTGCAGGACGAGATATTTTATGTCGTTGAGGGAACAGGGGTCATCACTTTCGAAGACCGGGACGATATCCCGGTCAAACCCGGCAGCGTGGTTTTTACCCCTTCCGGTGTCGTGCATGGCGTCGAAACTACGGACAGCGACCGTCTTGTCCTCATGCTTATCAAGGGGCCCGGGTTTCCCGATAAGGCATCCAGATCCTTTATGCACGGTGACTGACGGTCTCAATCGGGCGCGAAGTTTCGGGTCTCGACAACCCAATTGTCAGCTTGTGGCTAAGAACGGACCTGTGGCGCCCCCCGAGACAATGTCTGCTTCCGGGTGAATAGCGGACGGCGAGGAGACGGAGTCAGACCTGCCTCTCATGAGCCGCCCCGGACACACGACAAATAAGGCACCCCCGACGCCACGCGGAACCACTGCGCGGGTTGCGCGAGATTTATGCCCGGTTCAGGAATACGGCGTCTGAGCCACACGCTGCATGGCTACGGCTCGACTGCCACACTTCGAGCAGCGCATCCTCGCCTTGATGTCAGCGACCGTCACGTCGTCGCCGTGCGCCGCCAGCAGCGCAGACGGGTCCAGCACAGCCCAGTAACCGCAGCCGACTGCTTCGCAGAACACGCGCATGCCGTCACCGGATTCGACTATGTGAATGAGCGGGACTATCGCTTGGCTAGTTCTTTGATCAGGAAATAGGCGGCGGAGCCGGAGTCCGATAGCGGGTTCTCGGTAACGGAGGGGGGGCGAGAGACAATCGCCTGAGATCGAAGTGTCGGAATTTAAAAAAATTTCAAAATTAAATAGAGCGACGGCTGATCCACCACCTATTTGACGGGTCGGGCGGAAATCCCGGGGTGCCCCCCCGCCATACCCCTTCGACATTTTCACGGGTCGCCAGAGGCCGCATGTGATCCGCTCAATGATGCCCCAGTGATGCCCAGAAAAGCGAAAAGGGCTTAGCGAAACTCCGAAAAGTCCGCTAAGCCCTTGAAAAACTTGGTGGGCGATGACAGGCTCGAACTGTCGACCCGCTGATTAAGAGTTACATG
>JAQCFD010000125.1 GCA_027618305.1 Pseudomonadota bacterium | reverse complement strand
GAATCCCTTGACGGCGGCACGTCGCCCACCCGCCAGTAAAACAGTACAGCCGTGAACAGAAGTGCCGCGAGGATCGCAAAGGTCCAGCGATAGGCTTCAACCGGTGTGCGCCCCAGGGCATCAGCCGGGAACGAATCGATGAAGATGCCCGTGGCCACCTGCACCAGAAACACCCCGCCCCAGATGAACAGGTTTATCGCGGTGACCAGACGGCCGACATAGCGATCGGAAAACAGGGCGCGGGCATGGGCGAATATCGGCGACGACAGACCCGAGCAAAGCCCCAGCGCGACCATAACACCCACCGCAAACGTCAACGAACTGCCGTCCGCCACCGCCAGGAGTGCGAACCAGAAAGCCATGAACGAAGCGCCTGCGGCAACGACCAGGCGGCGGCTGTCGAACACCCGGTCCAGGGGGCCGATCGCGACCGCGCTGATCAGCCAGGCGAGCGAGATGGCAAAGATGATGTTGCCGCGCGCCAACAGATCCGAGCCGAAGACATCGTTCAGATAAGGGCCGACCCACAGCGCCCGGAACGTCAGGAAAGACCCCACGGTGATACCGCCGATACAGCCGATCGCATAGAGCTTCGGCTCCCGGAACACGACGGCCAGCCCGCGTATCACCTGAAACAGGCTCTCATTGGGGCCCGAAGGCGCGGGACTGTCCGGCGGGCGGTCGCGGACCGTGAGGAGGATGACGGCGACCAGGACAATGGCGAATACGCTGACCGCGGTAAGCGTGGGGCGCCAGCCGAACGCCGCTGTAGCGGCGGCGAAAGGTGTTGCGGATAACAGCATACCCGTGCCGCCGACGCCGACGGTCAGCGCGGTAACTGTCGCGAGCCTGTCGCGCCGTACCCAGCGTGACAGAAGCACGATCGTTCCCATGAACACCGGCGCGATGCCCCAGCCGGTGACCAGAAGCCAGACCGTGAGGCCGGTCGTGGTGGTCGCAAGCGAAAAGCCGAGCACGCCCGAGGCCGTGATCAGAACGAAAGCCGCGACCGTATAGCGCGGGCCGAAACGGTCCAGCAGCACGCCGGCCGGCAGCTGCATGATGGCCGAGCCGAAAAACAGCGCCGCTGGCAGATTGCTCAACTGGCCGGCCGTCAGTTCGAGCTCCACGCGGAGGTCCGGTGCAATGACCGCCGGAATCGAGCGCAGGAACTGGCTCAAAATGAAGGCCAGCCCAAGGCCGGGCGCCATGGCGAGGATGTAACGTGTGCGAGACATGTGGCTGCTGGTTACAGGAAAACCCGGTCGTTGGAAAACAGGGTTGTTGAAAACAGGGCGGCAAAATAAAAGGCGCCCTCGAAGGGGCGCCCTTTAGATTTAGATTGAACCACTTGTTCGCGGTCGGTCTGGCGTTACTCCGCTTTGTCGGTCTCAGCCGGCGCGACGACAGCCGGCTCCAGGCCACCTTCCGCGTCACCGGACTGGGGATCGGCCAGGGCCCGTTTGGCCTCGGCCTTCGCAGCTTTCTTCTCCTTCTTCTGGAGTTCGCGTTGCCGTTTTTCGAAACTGTAGTTTGTCTTGCGTGCCATGCTTACCTCACTTCTGGTGCCGTTGATTCCGGCCCGTTGGCAATTCCTTGGTGTGGATCAGGCCGCGCGTCGTGACGGTCCGCGACCGGAAGAGCGTCGCTTCTGGCCGCCCGAGCGTCCCTGACCGCCGCCTTTGTTGCCGGCCCAACTGCCCTGACGACCGCCCCTGGCTTTCTTCGCGCCCGGCGTGGCGTGCTGCGGACGTTCGCCGCTGGCCGTTTCGACAGACCGACCGATCAGTTTCTCAATATCCTTAAGTTCATCGTACTCGGTCCCGTCGCAGAACGACAGGGCCACGCCCTCGGCCCCTGCGCGGGCGGTCCGCCCGATGCGATGGACATAGCTTTCGGCGTCGTTCGGCATCTCGAAGTTGACCACATGGGTAATGTCCTTAACGTCGATGCCGCGGGCCGCGATGTCGGTGGCGACCAGAACCCGGACCTGCCCCTTGCGGAACGCTTCGAGTGCCTTCTGGCGGGCCGCCTGTGACTTGTTGCCATGAATGGCCGCGGACTCGATCCCGGATTTCACCAGATTGTCGGAGACCCGGTTGGCCCTGTGCTTGGTACGGGTGAAAATGATCACCCGTTTCATGTCACGGTCTTCCAGGAGTTTACGCAGCAGGCCCTGCTTCTCATTGGCGTCGACGAAATGCACGGACTGGCGGATAGCATCCACAGTGATCGTCTTGGGGGCGATGTCGATCCGCTCGGGCTCGTAAAGCATGTCGTGGGAGAGTTTCTGCACTTCCGCCGGCATGGTGGCTGAGAACAGCAGCGACTGGCGGTCTTCGGGAAGCTTGGCGAGAATCTTTCGCACGTCGCGGATGAAACCCATGTCGAGCATGCGGTCGGCCTCGTCGAGGACGAGATGCTCCACATGCTTGAGATTGACATGGCCCTGGTCCATCAAATCGAGGAGCCGGCCCGGCGTGGCGACAATGATGTCGACCCCGCGCCGCAATTTGGTGACCTGGGCATGCTGCGAGACACCGCCGAAGATGACGGCATGGCTCAGATGCAGATACTTGCCGTAGGCGTGGAACTCGTCGCCAATCTGGATGGCGAGTTCGCGGGTCGGCGCAAGAACGAGTGCGCGCGGATCGCGGCGTTTGCCGTCTCCATGGCCGCGCGACAGCATGTGCAGGATCGGCAGCGCGAAAGCGCCGGTCTTGCCGGTGCCGGTTTGCGCAATGCCGAGGAGATCGACATCTTCGAGGAGCCGGGGAATGGCCTGCGCCTGGATCGGCGTCGGGGTGTCATGCTTGCGGTCCGTCAAAGCCCGCAGGATTGGATCGGCCAGGCCGAGGTCCGTAAAATTAATATCGTTCACGTAGAAGTCCTTAATCGCCACAGGCCCGGTCGATTGATCGACGCAGGTTCGCCTTGGCGTTCTGTCGTTCCCGGGCGCGGCCGGTTCGACAATATTTTTTGATGGTTATTCTCAAGATATGCGCCGATTTAAAGCGGCGCTTCGCGCAATCGCGAGACAACTGATGGACTGTATTTGGGCGCGCGTCGGCGATTTGTCAAGGAAATCAAAAATTTGCGGGCCACCCAATGCTTAAACTTGGAGGCGACTCCGCTATATTTCCCCGGCGGACTCGGCAGTGGAGAATGATCTTGAAGGACATGAACGATGGGTGAAAAACTGGGAATGATCGGGCTGGGCAAGATGGGCCTGGCGCTGGCGCGGGAAATGATGGCCGACGGCCACACGGTGGCGGGCTATGACATCGATCCCGCGCGGATGGACATGCTGGCGGCGGCCGGCGGCACCTCTTGCGCCAATGCCCGTGAAGTCGCCGAAGCCAGCGACATCACTTTCTCCATCCTGCTGAAACCCGAGCATATTGAAGAGAATCTCTTCGGCTCCGACGGCATCGACAAGGCGGGCAAGAGCGGCCTCATCCATGTGGAAATGAGCACCATGCCGCCGTCCTATTGTCAGGAAATCTGCGCGAAGCTCGCGGGCCTGGGCATCGACATGCTGGACGCACCGATCTCGGGCTCCCACCCCCAGGTCGAGGACCGCAGCATCACCTTTATGGTCGGTGGCAGCGATGACGCGTTCACGCGGGTCGGACCGATCCTGAAAAGCCTGTCGGCCGACGCGACCCACACGGGGGCATCTGGGACCGGCGCTGTCATGAAGGTTGTCACCAACCTCTTCGTGAATGCGAGCACCGCGTTGCTGGCGGAGGTCATCATCACCGGCGAGCGCGCGGGCCTGTCCCACGAGGCCATGGCCCATTGCCTGCCGAAGGGATCGGTGCAGGGCAAGATGCTGGACATGTCGATCGGCCCCCTCACCCAGCGCGATTTCACGGCGCGCGGCGCGGTCGAAATTTTCGTCAAAGACATGGGCATCGCCATCGATCTGGCGAAGGACAACGGCATCGATCTGGCTGTCGTGCCGGCCGCCCGCGCGATGTTCCAACGGGCGGCCGACGCCGGGTGGGCCAAGGATGACGCCACGCGTGTGATCGAGGTCTATGAGGGAAAGGCGTGACGTTATCCGTCGCCCCGCAACCGGATGCGGCGATTGTCGCATCCCTTCGTCATGCGGGTCTCGTGGACGGTACGGCGGAATATGAGCGGCTCACGGGCGGGATTTCGTCCAACATCTGGAAGGTGACGACGCCCGAGCGTAGTTTTTGCGTGAAGCGCGCCTTGCCGCAGCTCGCGGTCGAGGTGGAGTGGCGTGTGCCGGTGGAGCGGAACCGGTTCGAGGTCGATTGGTACAAAATCGCCGAAAATCTCGTGCCCGGCGGGGCGCCGAAAATTCTGGCCCATGACGAGGACGCCATGCTGTTCGCCATGGAATTCCTCGATCCCGGCGCATTCAAACTCTACAAGAACGAGCTGCGCGACGGTCGCGCCGACCCGGCGGTTGCGGCCGAGACCGGGCGTCGTCTCGCCTGCATTCATGCCGGCACTGCCGGGCGTGCCGAACTGCGGGAAACCTTCCCCCGCAACGATATCTTCCACGCAATCCGGCTGGAGCCCTATCTCGAGGCGACGGCGGGCAAGCACCCGGACCTGCACGACGTGCTGTTCGCGCTGAGCGAACGCACCCATATGACGCGCCTGGCGATGATCCATGGCGATGTCAGCCCCAAGAACATTCTGATCGGGCCCGACGGCCCGGTCTTCCTGGACGCCGAATGCGCGTGTATCGGCGATCCGGCCTTCGATCTCGCCTTCTGTCTCAATCATTTCCTGCTCAAATGCCTCTGGACCCCCGCGGCCAAACCCGCCTTTCTCGACTGTTTCGACGCGATGACGGCGGCCTATCTGGCCGGCGTCGACTGGGAGGCGCCCGACGAAATGGAGGCGCGCACCGCGAGCCTGTTGCCCGGACTGTTTTTGGCCCGCGTGGACGGCAAGTCGCCGGTCGAATATGTCACGGACGAGACGGACAAGGACAAGGTGCGCCGCGTGGGACGCGCCCTGCTCCGTTCACCGCCATCACGCCTTGCCGATATCCGTGTCGCTTGGGAAAAGGAACTCGCCGCATGACCGAGATCGCAAACGTCCGCGGACGCCGCGTGTGGGATTCACGTGGCCGCCCCACGGTCGAGGCCGAGGTGCAGTTGTCCGATGGCACGATGGGACGCGCGATTGCCCCGGCCGGTGCTTCGACCGGCAGCGGCGAGGCGCAGGACAAGCGCGACGGCGGTGACGCCTTCGGCGGACTGGATGTACAGGACGCCGTGGCGTCAGTGAACGGCGAGATTTCCGGCGCTCTTCGCGGTTGCGACCCGCGCGACCAGGCGGCGGCGGACCGGCTCATGATCGATCTGGACGGGACACCGGACAAGGGCCGCCTCGGCGGCAATGCGCTGGTGGCGACGTCCATGGCTGTCGCCCATGCGGCCGCCGCAAGTGCCGGCTTGCCGCTCTGGAAGTATCTCGGCGGGGACCGGACGGATATTGCCCTGCCCCTCCCGGAGGTGCAGATCTTCGGTGGGGGCGCCCATGCAGGTCGCCGCGTGGATATCCAGGACTTCATGGTGATCGCGACCGGTGCGGAGACCTATACCCAGGCGCTGGATTGGACCGCCGAGGTGTATAGGGCCGCGGGTGTCCTGATGCAGGACGCGGGGCTGATGCAGGGCGTCGCCGATGAAGGCGGTTTCTGGCCGGCCTTCGACACCAACGAGTTGGCGCTCGACTATCTGGTTCGTGCGATCGAACGGGCGGGCTTTACCCCCGGCGACGAGATGGCGATCTCCCTCGACATCGCGGCGACGGATTTCGGCAGCGGCGGGCGCTATCGCCTGGCGACGGACGCGCGGGACGTGGATTCGGACGCCCTGAGCGAAATGTTGCTCGGCTGGCTCGACCGCTACCCCATTGTGGCCATCGAGGACCCGCTGGGCGAGGACGACCCTGCGGCCATGGCCCGGTTTACCGCAGCGGCCGGCCCCAATGTGGAGATCGTCGCCGATGATTTCATCTGCACGTCCGCGCACCTGATCGAGGCCGCCCATGCCGGCAATGCTTGTAACACCGCACTGATCAAGCCCAACCAGGCGGGCACCCTGACCGAGGCGAAAGCGGCGCTCGACGCCGCGCGGGTATCGGGCTGGGATGCCATCGTCTCGGCGCGCTCGGGCGAGACGGAGGACGTCACCATCGTCCACCTCGCTGTCGGCTGGGGCGTGAAGCAGCTCAAGGTGGGCTCGTTCGCGCGCTCGGAACGCATGGCCAAGTGGAATGAGGGTCTGCGTATCGGCGAGGCGCTGGGTGACGACCGACTGCCGCCGCGCCAATCCTTTCCGTGGGGTGACTAGAAAGTACAGGCTTGATCCCCGAACGTTACGGGATGGCGGCACGGACGCGAGTCTGGCTATTGTCCATGCCTGGCGGGGGAGTTCATGACAGACATCATCGGGGCACTGAGACAGCCGGAAGTCCGGCAGCGGAGCCTCGTGCTGGTCGCGTCGCTTCTGTTCATGCTGGTCGGGACCGGCAGCATCTATTTCATCGTCGTCGCCCTGAAGCAGATCAGCGCCGAGTTCGCCTGGCCGCGCGCCGTCCCGTCGATCGCCTACGCTCTGCAGTATGGCGGCGCGGGGCTCGGCGGCATCTTCATGGGCTGGCTGCTCGACCGACGCGGGATGATGATTCCCGCCTTCATCGGCGCCACCATGGTCGGCCTGGGCGCGATCCTGACCAGCTTTATCCAAACCCAGTGGGAACTGTTCTTCATCTACGGGGTGATGCTGGGCTTCTTTGGGCGCTCAAGCCTGTTCGCACCGCTGACGGCCAATATCACGCGCTGGTTCGAGCACAATAAGAGCCTCGCTGTCGGGATTGTCGGATCCGGGCAAGGGCTGGCCGGCCTTATGTGGCCGCAGGTGTTTCACTATCTGATGGCCGCCGTCGGGTGGCGTCAGGCGGCGTTGCTTTACGGACTGTTTGCCCTGGCAACTATGCTGCCGCTGGCGATGATCCTGCGAAAGCGACCGCCCGCCGCGAAAGCGACCGCCCCGCGCCGGGCCGGCCGTGACAGCGATGACACATCCGTGCGCCCGCCCCTGCCACCGCGCACCCTTCAACTCCTGCTTTCGACAGCGGCGATCGGATGCTGCGTGGCCATGTCCCTGCCGCTCGCGCATATCGTCAGCCATGTCAGCGACCTGGGATACGATTCCGCGCGTGGCGCCGAGGTTTTGTCGCTCATGCTCGGCTGCTCGGCACTGGCGAGCTTCTTCGGCGTCGGGTTCCTCGGCGGGCGTTTCGGCGGGTTACGCGCGATCTTCCTGTTCTCGGCGACCCAGGCGACCCTGTTATTCGTCCTGGCCTTCGTCGACAACCTGACGACGGTCTACCTCGCCGCCGCGTTGTTCGGGCTCGGCTATGGCGGAATTCTGCCCTGCTACCCGGTGATCGTGCGTGAGTTGCTGCCCGCCGCTGAGGCCGGACGACGCACCGGGCTCGTATTGCTCTGCGCCGGCGGCGGCATGGCGCTGGGCTCGTGGCTCGGCGGTTACGTCTTCGATCTGACGGGCAGTTACCAGATCGCGTTCCTCATCGGCGTGGGGTTCAATCTTGGCAACCTGGCGATTATCACAGGCCTGATCCTGCGCACCCGCAGCCTGCGTCCGGCCTTTGCGTGACGCCCCGAGCCAAAAGACCTACAAAAGCCGCCAGCCGTAAATTGCCGTCACACCAAGCGTGAAGCCAGCCAGGATCACGACATTGACCGGGTTTCCCGACAGTTTCGGAGTCTTGATCTGGGATACGTTCAACGCCGCGAGCCCCAGCCCGGTGGCGTAGAGAATGACGGCAAATGTCCCCGTGCTGAAGAAGCCCTCAAACAAAAACAGGACCACCAGCGCAATGCTGTTGTTGTCGATGGCCAGCCCTGTGTATTTGGTGCCGCCGGCGAGGCCAAATGTACTGAAGTAACTGAGCCGTATCGCGCCGGCGACGAGCATCAGGAATGCGCCGGGCAGGAAGATCGGGTCGAATTTCCCGTAGCTCAGCAGCAGGATCGCCGGTGTGGCGGCGTAGCTGACGATGTCGATCAACACATCGAGCTGCCCGCCAAACGCGCTGTCAGCGCCGGTTCGCCCCTTCATCCGCCGGGCAATGAGCCCATCGGCCCAGTCGAACGCGACGGCCCAGATCATGCCGATCATGGCTGCGGGATAGGCGCCCTGAATAATGAAATATATTGCGAGCGTTGTGCACCCCAACCCCGCCAATGAACAAATATTTGGAATGTCAAAGACGTATGAAATAATAGTATTATTGTCGTCTTTTTGAATTATTGTTTCTTTGGTTTCCACAATTGTTCTCTGTAATGGGAAAGGACTTAATTTTTACTATTTTAGGACTATATATAAAATCCGCGTATTTCCCACAAAATTTGAATGAAGGGTCACCACGAATAATGATCGTCTATACCGTCGGCACGTTCGATCTGTTGCATGTGGGGCATCTGGCCCTGCTGAACCATTGCAAGTCATTGGGTGACATGGTCGCGGTCGGTGTTGCCTCGGATGAAGTGGTGAACCTCTACAAGCCCAACGTGCCGGTCATTCCACTCGAACAACGCATGGAAATGCTCCAGGCCCTGCAGAGCGTCGATATCGTGCGCCCCTACCGCGAACTCGAATACGTCTCGGGCTGCAAGGACGTGAAGGCCGACATCTTCGTGATTGGCGAAGACTGGGGTCGCAACTCGCACAACCTCGCCGTGGAAGCCTATCTGGCGGCGGCTGGAAAGCAGATTGTCCAGGTGAGCTACAATCCGCGCACCTCGTCGACGATCATCAAGCAAACGGTTGTCGACCAGAACCGGCCGGCCCTGCGCGTGGCGTAGCCGAGACGTCCGTTAGCCCAGCATATACACATCATAGCGGGTGGATTTTCCCAGGATCTGATGGGACGGCGCCCCGATACCTGCCAAGGGGTCGGCCCTAAGCGGCCACTTCAACACCACCCGCTTGCTGGCTGTGGCCAGGGCTTCCCGCATAAGCTCGGCGGAATCCTCGTCCGTGCCCACGATCTCGCGGATCAGACGCATTTCCTGCTTCACAAGGGCAGAATTTTTCCGTTCCGGGTGCATCGGGTCAACCAGCACCACTTCCGGTGACAGGCCTACCAGCAAGTCCCGCGCATCCCCATGTAACAGGGTCATGCGGCCGATAACCTCTGCCACAGCGCCGCCGGCATTCCGGGCGCGCTCCAGTCCTTCCGCCAGCAACCTGTGCATCTCCGGGGAGCGTTC
>JAQCFD010000124.1 GCA_027618305.1 Pseudomonadota bacterium | reverse complement strand
CTTCTGCGGAGATTTCCGGCGAGACCGTGCTCATATCGACATAAATGGTGCCGGGGGCGAGGTCGGCGAAGATCCCCTCCTCGCCAATGGTGATCGCCTTGAGCACGGCGTCGTTCGGAATCATCGAGACGACGATGTCGGCGTCTACAATGACGTCCTGGTTGGAACCGGCCGCGCGCGCGCCCGCCGCAACGATCGCATCCACGTTCGCCGTGACCGGGTCAAAGACCGCGAGCGTCGCACCGGCGCCGATCACGCGGCGGCTCATGGGTCCCCCCATCTTGCCGGCACCGATCCAGCCGACTTTCGTTCCATCCAGGCTCATGACGATTACCCCTCCCTAAAATGCAAACCGGCGCCACCTCGCGTGTCGGCGCCGGTTTCTAACCACTCAAAAATCAATCAGGCGCTTATGCTGGCGCGTTCGCTGTAGGCCGCTGCGGCATCCCTGGCGCTGGCATCGTCCTTCATCGTGAAGTCGAAGACGCCCTCGTAGAACGACCCCTCAATGCCATATTCGGCAGCGCGGGCCGGGTCTTCGATTTTCTGATAGGGAATGACAAGCGACGCCTTCACACCGAACACGGCGTCGGAATCGAGAAACTCGCTGTCCTCGTTGAACAGCTCGGTCTGGATCGTCTGATAGCCATCCTTGTAGATCAGGTAATGGAGATGGGCCGGGCGCATATTGTGCCGCCCCGTCGCGCCGATGATGATACCCACGGGCCCGTCGACCGGAATCGGGTAGTCCACCGGCTCGCCGGTCGTGAACTTTCCGCGATACGCATAATCCTCATAATCGCCCGGCTGGCCGACCTGTGCTTCGTAAAACGCATTCGGTGCAACCTGCCAGAGGTCGAGCGTCACGCCGGCCAACGGCGCGCCGCTGGCGTCCGTGACCTTGCCCCGAACGATCGCAGCCTCTCCCTCGGTGTCACCCAGCGAGATATCGAAGCCCATCTCCCGCGTCGGCGCGCCATCCCGGTAGAACGGTCCGAGCAGGCTGGATTCGGTCGCACCGACCCGCACCTTATCGGCGAGAATTTCCGTCAGCGCTGAGAGCCCCAGAATATCGCCGAGCAACACGCCTTCTTCGCGCTTGTCGTCCGAAATCTGTCCGACAGCCTGAATAAACCGCGCCGTATACAGCAGCTCATCCGGGGTCAGATTGACCTCACGGGCGAAGTCATGGGCGTGGCGAATGAGGGCTTCGAGAATTTCGCGGACGCGCGGATTTGTATCCGGGCCAATTTGGTTCAGGACCGCGTCGGTCACATTCGATTCGTTCAGATCTCGCATTAACTATCTCCTCCTGGAACCTAGTTCGGGACCGTCAGTCCGGAACCGTGAGGTTCACCTATTCCAAAGAATGCGCCGAAACCCAAGGCCCGGCAACCGGTGACGTCAACGTGCCGCAGGATCTTGGGGTGCGGGCTGGTCATCGCTAACCAATGTTCGTATAATGAACTATTGTTCGTCTATTGAACTTTACGATTTCACAGAGGTACACGTCAATGGCCCCGCCACGAGAAGGCTCGGAATTCGTACAGTCCCTGGAACGCGGGCTCGCTGTCATCCAGGCCTTCGGGGCCACGCGCCCCGATATGACCATCAGCGAGGTTGCCGAGGCGACCGGGACGACGCGTGCCACGGCTCGACGCTTTCTGCTGACCCTGGAATCACTCGGCCACATCCGCGCCAACGGCCGGCGATTCTCCCTCACCCCCCAAGTACTGGGTCTCGGCTACGCCTATCTGTCATCGCTCGAATGGTGGCAAATCGCACTGCCCCATATGGAATCTGCCGTCCATGAGCTGCAGGAATCCTGTTCCGCCGCCGTTCTGGACGGCCAGGAGGTGATCTATGTGGCGCGCGTCTCGGCGACGCGGATTATGTCGATCAATCTCAGTATTGGTACCCGCCTGCCCGCTTATGTGACATCCCTCGGCCGGGTCTTGCTGGCCCATCAGTCACCGGAATATCTCGACCAGTATCTGGCCGAACTCACGCCGCAGCAGTTTACCGAGCGCACAAAGACCGACCGCGTCGAACTTCGCGAAGCTCTCGATACGGTCCGGCTCAAAGGCTATGCGCTGGTCGATCAGGAACTCGAAACCGGGCTCCGCTCTCTCGCCGTTCCCATCCTCGATCGCAACGGGCGGATCCTTGCCGCCTTGAACGTGGGCACGCATGCGGCGCGCACCCGGCTCGACGAAATGACGTCGCGCTTCCTGCCGGTGCTTCACGACGCGTCTCGGAAGATCACCGCGCAACTGCCCCGCTGAACGCAAAACGGCGACACCAGAGCGCCGCCGTTCCGCAAATATCGGACCGCCTGTCACAAGACGTCGCAAACCTCGTCGAATTCATAGCGATACAGACGCGGCCCCTTGATGCCCGCGACATCGCCATAGCCGATGTTGCACAGGAAGATCGACTTCACGGCGGTGCCCGCAAAGAACTCCTCGTCGACCGCCTTGTTGTTGAAACCGCCCATGGCGCCCGCATCCAGTCCGACCGCCCGTAGGGCCAGGATGAAATAGCCGCCCTGAAGGATCGCCTGAATACGGCTGAAACTCTCGGCCATCTCGGCGTTCCCGGAAAACCGGTCCGCCATCTCCGGGCGAATCGGATTGAAGCGCGGGAAGTCGGTGAAGAAGGTGTTGTCGTAGGCCACGATCGCGGTGACTGGCGCGGCCATCGTCTTTTCCTGGTTCGGCCCGTTAACATGGGGGTTCAGGCGTTCCTTGGCTTCCGTCGAGCGTATGAAGGCAATCCGCATGGGCTGGGTGTTGGCGCTGGTCGGCCCCATCCGCGCGAGATTGAAGGCATCCTGCAACTGGGCATCGGTGACATCACGGTCCTGCCACGCGTTGTGGTTGCGGGCCTGGCGGAACATCAGGTCGCGTGAATCGTCATCGAGCGACGCGATCCGCTCCCGATAGTCTTCGACCTGTGCGCGGGCCGTGGCGAGCGCTTCTTCTACTGACATGTTCATTCCCCTGTTGATCGTCCGGCAAACCATGGTGTCGCCGGACCCTGTCCTTGGCTGGTGACTACATGTGAGGCAGCGCCATCAATGTCAATTCGCATCACAGCCGGGTTCGCCGGTTGAATGCGCGGCGCGGCGTTGAGCACGCCGACCGAATGCATTATTGAGGCGGTACAAGTCCAATCTTGGCCCATCATTAAGGATGCGGCCCATCTGGAGTGAATCATGTCCGATACCGTTGGCGCCCTTACCGGCATAACCGTCCTCGACCTCACACGGGTCCTCGCCGGCCCCTACTGCACCCAGATGCTCGGCGACCTCGGCGCCGACGTCATCAAGATCGAGCGGCCCGGTGCGGGCGACGACACACGGCGCTTCGCGCCGCCCTTCATGGCAGGCCCCGACGGCGAGGATTCGACAGAGAGTGCCTATTTCATGAGCGCCAACCGCAACAAGCGCTCCGTCGAAGTCGACCTCACCAGCGAGACCGGTCAGGCACTCGTGCGCGAACTGGCCTTGAAGGCGGATGTGCTCGTCGAGAACTTCAAGACCGGCAACCTGGCCAAGTACGGCTTGGGCTATGACAACCTCAAGGCCGCCAACCCCAAGCTGGTCTATTGCTCGATCACCGGGTTCGGCCAGACCGGCCCCTATGCGGCACGCCCCGGCTATGACTTCCTGATCCAGGGCATGGGCGGGATCATGTCCCTCACCGGCGAGGCGGAGGGCGAACCCCAGAAGGTCGGCGTCCCGATCGCCGACATCATGTCGGGCATGTTCGCCGGCGTCGCGATCAATGCCGCCCTGCGCCACGCCGCGGTCACCGGTCAGGGCCAGTATATCGACATCGGCATGCTGGACACCCAGGTGGCCTGGCTGGTGAACCAGGGCATGAACTTCCTGCATTCCGGACAGGCCGAGCGCCTGGGCAACGCCCATCCCAACATCGTCCCCTATCAGGTCTTCGAGACCGCGGATGGCCACATCGTGGTCGCGGTCGGCAATGACAGCCAGTTCCGCGTCTTCGCCGGCATTCTCGGCGAGCCACAGTTGGCCGATCAGCCTCTGTTCGCCACCAATGATTCCCGCGTGCGAAATCGTGGCGAGGTCGTGGCCCATCTGCAGGCGATCATGAAGACCCAATCGTCGGCCCATTGGCTGGCCGAACTGGAAGCCAACAAGATCGGCTGCGGGCCCATCAACACCCTCGATCAGGTCTTCGAAGACCCCCACGTCAAGGCGCGCGAGATGGTGGTGAACGTGCCCCATCCACTGGCCGGACCGGACGGCGCCCAGCTGATCGCGAGCCCGCTGAAGCTGTCCGAAACACCGGTCAAATATCGCCATCACCCGCCGCTGCTCGGCCAGCACACGGACGAAGTCCTGCGCGAACTGCTCGGCTATGACGACGACCGGATCGCCAGCCTGCGCGACGCCGGCGCGATCGGCTGACCCCGATGAGTCCCCGATGACTGACGCGGCGGCGGAGCATATCTGCGCGGCCGATGAGATCGGCGAGATGGAGGCACGCGGTTATGTCGGCCGTGTCGACGGCATGCAGCGGAACATCTTCGCCGTGCGCCAGGATGGCGCGCTGCATCTCTACCTGAACAAGTGTCCCCATGCGGGCGCGCTGCTGGACCATATCCAGGGTCAGTTCTTCACCCCGGATGGCGGCTTCCTGCGCTGTGGCATGCATGGTGCGATCTTCCGCATCGAAAGCGGTGAATGCATCGACGGTCCGTGCGAAGGGGCACGACTGACGCCGCTGGCATTCGAAGAACGCGATGGCGAAATCTACCTGACGGGCGCGACCGCAGGGTGAAAACAGGGAGGAGTTCCCAATTTTCGAATTTTTGTCCGGATGACACGGATATTCGAAAATTGTACAAATCAAGAGAACAGTCACGGGCTGGCCACGCACCACGACGCGTGCCCATGCCGTGTTATGATCCAGCCAACGCCGTCGGGAACGTGCGGCCAGAGGAAGAGGAGACACCCATGAAATTTGTTCTGTACGCGGATATCCACGCACAAGTGCCGCAGATGGAGGCCGTTCTCGAAGCGGTCGACAAGGAAAATGCCGACAAGGAAATTCTGATCGGCGACCTGATCATGCTCGGCCCGCAACCGGCCGAAGTGGTCGATCATTTCATGAATGTCCGGCCGAATGTCGACATCCTGATCGGCAACCTGGACATGTGGGTGGTCGACAAGTTCTGGGAGACCAAGACGCCGAAGAACATCTATCACGAGTGGATGCTCGACATGGCCCGCCTCACCCATGAGCGCATGAGCCAGGAGCAGCTCGACTGGCTGAACAAGCTGCCCTTCGCCATGACCTACACGCCCGAGCATGGTCACAACTTCCATGTGTTCCACGCGACCCCGGACGAAATCGGCGACGAAGACGCGCTGCCGCCGCGCCTCACCGACGACGAGATGTGGGAAAAGATCGGCAAGGTCGATGCCGACGTGATGTCCTTTGGCCACATCCATGGCGGCTATGTCCGCCAGGTGCGCGACAAGACCCTCGTCTGTGCCGCCGCGGTCGGCATGAGCTGGGATGGCGATCCGCGTCCGTCCTATGCGACGGTCGAGTATCTCGGCGACGGCAAATGGGACTGCCAGACACATCGTGTCGATGGCGATTTCGAAGAGCAGGCAAAGTTCAACGAGAATTGCTGGATCCCCCACGGCGACCGTATCGCCAAGATGATCCGGACGGGTTACTTCTGGAACCCCGACCACATGCCGCACTGAGCCGCTCCGTGTCCGGAGTGTCACGATGACACGCGCGCCTGAACCGACCCCTTGGGAGGCCCAGGCCAAGGCTTTGATCCGCCGTCGCTATGCTCAGCTAGCGGCGGCGGACTCGTTTCACGCGGACGCGCGCGACAAGGCCCACGCCGCCGGCGTCCCCCTACCCTGGTACGACGCCCTGCCCCCACGCGTTGCCGGTGTATTTTCCGGCTGCGGCTGGCCGGCCGGCGCCCTGACGAACTGGGACCACAGCACCGTGGTCGACCTGGGATCCGGCGGCGGCCTGGACGCGCGCTTCGTCGCGGAACATTTGCCCGTCGACAGCCAGGTGATCGCCCTGGATCTCACCCCCGAATTGCTGGCCCGCGTCCTCGACACCGTCGCGGATATCGAGGGCGCGCGGGTTCGCACACTCGCCGCGGACATGGAGCGGCTGCCACTCGCGGACGGGATCGCCGATGTCGTGATCGCCAACGCGTCCCTCAATCTCGCGACCGACAAGACCGCGGCCTTCGCCGAGATCGCGCGCATTCTCCGCCCCGATGGCTGCCTGTTGGCCGCCGACCTCGTCCGCAGCGGACCGCTCCCGCCCGAAATCCTGGCGGACCCCATGGCGATGGCCAGCTCGCTGGGCGGTGTCGTGGAAGAGGAAGAATTCAGAGCGGCGCTGGCGCACACGGGTTTCAGGGATATTCTGTTCACGGGTCACCGGCCTTTCGGGCCGGTCATTGCGGTCGACATCACCGCGCAAAAACCGAGCCGGTAATAGCCTGAACTAGGCGTCCCCGCCCTGCCGGGCCACCTGGGCTACGATATCCTTCGCGACATTCTGCAGCATGACGCCGACGCGCTCGATCTTCGAATCGTCGAGCCGCGCACGCGGGCCTGTCACCGCCAGGGAACAGGCGGCGCGCCCGTGGGGGTTGAGCACAGGCACCGCAACGGAGCGAATACCTGGCGAGCCTTCCTCATCGTTGATCGAGTAACCACGTTTCTTGATCGCCGCGAGTTCGCGCATCAGCGATTCGACATCGGTAATTGTCTTGCCGGTATAGGCACTCAATCGCGTGTTCTTGTAGCTGGCCCGAACTTCGCTGATCGGCCGGACCGAAAGCAACGCCTTGCCGAGGCTGGTCGCATGGGCGTCGAAATAGGTGCCCACCTGAACTTCGGAGCGATGTGCGCGATCGGTGGAAACCCGATCCGCAATGAACACCTGAATGCCCTCGAGAAAGCCAAGCGCGATCGTCTCGTCGACTTCATGCGCCAGGGTCACCAGATGCGGATGGGCATGATGGGTGATCCGCGCGACCATGTTCGAACGGTTCCCGAACAGATGCGCGTTGTAACCAATCCAGTAGCGACGATCTTCGCCCTTGTAGGCGTACCCCATGCCACAGAGCACCTCGAGAAGCCGATGTGCAGTGGCTCGGTGGAGACCGGTCGCCCGGGCCACGTCGGACACGGCACGTCCCTTCGTGCTATCGCCGAGATATTCGAGGATTTGGAATCCGCGCTCGAGCGACTGGTTCTTGTAGGTGGCCATGCTTCGTTTCCGCTCCGGGGGCCTAACAATCATGCGGTTGGTGTTTAGTGAATGTCAGACAACGCACTCGTCTCGGAATATGAGACAAAGCGAATTGGATTTCCAGTGTACGCCGTCCGCATGAGGATTGACCTAGCTTCGTGGCTCAAGGTCAACCGGTTCGCCGGTTTCCGCCGACAGATCGGCGGCCATCGTCACGTCCATTACCAGGCGCGCCTCGCGCGCGTTCGCCAGGACCGGCCGGTCGAGCGCGACCGCATCGATGAAGTGGTTGGTCTCGCTGACCATCGCGCCGGCAAAGACATGATCGACCGGCTCGCCGGGCATGGATGACAACGGATAGCGGATGCCGTGTTCGGTCGTGTTGATGCTGATTTCGCGGTGGGTGTCATCGACAGTCAGCGCGCCCTCGGTCCCGATGATCTCGATCCAGCTCTGCGAATATTGCGGATAGCCGAGCGGCAGCACCCAGCCCGACCCGGCCGTGATCGTGGTGCCGTCATCCATCGTCACCATGATCCACTGGTGATCGGGAGTATCACTGACCTTGTTGAACAACTTGCCGGACTGCTGCGAGTAGACTTTCACGGGCAGACGCGGTTGCAGGCACCACAAAAGAAAATCGATCGAATGGGTGCCGCCCATCGCCGCCGGCGACATTCGCGAGCGGCCTTTGATCTTGGCGCCGATCTCGCGGGTGATGTTCCGGCTGACCAGGCAGGTCACCGGCTCGCCGATCCCGCCGGCCTTGATGGTCTTGTTGACGTAGGCATATTTCGGATCGAACCGGCGGGTATACCCGATCGCGAGCTTGAGGTTGCCGGCGTCACAGAGCGCGATGGCCTCGTCTGCCTCGGCCGGTGTCGGCGCCACCGGCTTTTCGATCAGCACATGCTTGCCGGCTTCCAACGTGGCGCGAACGATGGGGAAGCGCTGGGATTCCGGGGTCGAGGCGATGATCACCGCGTCGATCTGTGGGCTCGCGACCAGCTCTTTCCAATCCTCTGTAACCCGGACCGCACCGGTCTCGGCCTCGATCTCCGCGGCGCGCGCCGGATTGATTTCGGCTATGTGCAATTCGTCGACCAGCGGATGCACCGCACAGGCATTGGCGCGTATCCCGCCGACCCAGCCGGCACCGATCACCCCCACATTGATCTGGTTCATCGTAAATCCTCTACGCCCGCTTAGTCCAACAGCGCAACCGAAGCCCCGGTCCGCGCCGCCTCTTCGATCGCCAGGGTCACCGCCAGGGTTCGTCGGGCTTCGCGCGGCGTGGTGTGCGGGCTCGGACGGCCGGTGATCAGATGGTCGAGCCAGGATCGCGTCTCGCTGGCAACAGCGCCCCAGTAATCCCCCACGGCGAAATCCGCCGCCGAAGTGGTCTGCATGAACATCATGTTGATGTTGTGGTCGGGCACATAGCTGTGCGGCGCACCGCGATCGGTGAACAACAAGCTGTCCTTGTTGTCGGCGTCCAGCAGGATGACCCCCTCGTCGCCGATGATCTCGAAGCGGGAACTCTGGCCGACGGTCGGATAGGTCGCCGGCAGGACGTAGCTGACGCCGAGATTGACCACCGCGCCATTCTCGAAAGTGATAATCGCCCAGGTGACGTCGGCCGCCTTGTGCCCCATCGCCTTGAACACCTTGGACTGGCTGCGCGCGACCACTTCGACGGGGCGAATACCCTCGAGGAACCAGCACGCCATATCCACGTAATAGGTGAGCACGTCGTTCACCGGCGTGGCATCGGGCGCGCGCTTGAGGATTTCCATCAGCTGCGCGCGCGTGTTGTAGACCCGGGACTGAATGCCCAGAACTTCGCCTAACCGGCCCTGAAGGATCTGCTCCTTCGCCAGCA
Source organism: Pseudomonadota bacterium (assembly GCA_027618305.1). Classification (GTDB taxonomy): domain Bacteria; phylum Pseudomonadota; class Alphaproteobacteria; order UBA6615; family UBA6615; genus UBA8079. The sequence goes on along the minus strand of JAQCFD010000124.1, from coordinate 131 downwards.
TCCAGCGCCGATCATGGCGGCGGGAGTAGCCGATGCGAAGTTCCGATCCCGTGCGCTCCGCCGCCTCGATGATGGCGTCCGCATCCTCGAGCGTGAACGCGATCGGCTTCTCGACGAACACCGCCTTGCCG
>JAQCFD010000123.1 GCA_027618305.1 Pseudomonadota bacterium | reverse complement strand
ACACGGCCTTTTTGTCGTCGACCAGCACCCAGACCACCTGTTTGTGGGGCATCCCGCGCACGTCGCGAATCTGATCCCAGGTGATGGTCCCCATGGCGAACCGGTCTGAGGGGTCGGAGATGCCGGTCGCGTCAATCCGCAGGCGCGGTTGCCCGTAAAGCCGCGCGTGCAGGCCCAACAGCATCCAGATGCTGGCGACCAGGGCGCCGCCGCCGCAGATCAGCAGCGGCAGGGCCTGGAGGCCGCCCGCCGTGGCGCCGGTGAGGATGCGAAACACCACCCAATAGGCCCCGCCGGTCATGACGCACATGATCGCCATCGTGATCGCGAATTTCGCGCCGGAGGGCCCGATCAGGATTTCGGGAAATTGCTTCTCGTCAGGGGTGTCGGTCATCAGTTGTTCTGCAAATAGTCGAGGAAGTTCTGGAGGATAATCGACGCGGCCATCTTGTCGATGACCTCGCCGCGGCGCTTGCGGTTCATGTCCGCCTGGGTGATCAGCACCCGCTCGGCCTCGGCGGTGGTCAGGCGTTCGTCCCAGAAAGTAATTGGCAGATCGACCTTGCCGGCCATGTTGTTGGCAAATGCGCGGGTCGACTGGGCGCGCGGGCCTTCCGAGCCATCCATATTGCGGGGCAGGCCGAGGACCAGGCCGCCGACCTCTTTCTCCGCGATCAGGGCCAGGAGCTTTTCGGCATCGGCGGTGAACTTGGTGCGGCGCAGGGTCTCCAGCGGCGAGGAGACCATCAGCAAGGAATCCGACACGGCGAGGCCGATGGTCTTGGTGCCGAGGTCAAAGCCGAGCAATCGCCCGCGGGGGGCCAGGGCGGCTTTCATCTCGGTGGGTTCGACGATTGGCATGGAAACTGTTTAAGCGCCGGGAGCCGACCTGTCTATCTGCAGGCCGATACGCGCCGCGCAGCTTTACAAAAAGGCCCGGTTTTCCCGAGTTTTCCCGCCGCGCCTAAAGCTTTGTTAACGAATGCAGTGATATGTTGAATATGAGAATTTACTTAGATATGTTTGCGCCGCCTTGTGGGGAGGTATCGCGACATTTTCTGGCGACGGAAGCAGCAAGAATGCGTTCTCACAGGTCGATCCGAACAATGTTCAGACAAGTTTGGCTTGCCGGGCATGTCCGCGTGGGAAAATTCGGCATTCCGGTTGGTTTCGCGCTGACCGCCGCGCCGGTATTTCTGATTATCGGATTGTTGGTCGTCCGCGCAGAGCAGGATGGTGCGACCAGTGCGTTGATCCGGGCGACCGAAGTCCAGAATGCGGGCATTGCGCGGACCCTGGCGAACGCCCATGCGGACACGATCAACTATTTTCTGGCCTTCGATGTCGGTGACGCACCCGAGATTCTGCCCATCGCGCTTCGCCGGTCGGGCCTGGAGCCGTTGATTTCCACCGCCGTCCAAGACACCAATGTGATCAACGTCAAACTCTATGACGGTAAGGGCATCACGTTGCTTTCACTTGATCGCACCTACCTTGGTGAAGATGTCTCGGCCTGTGAGTGTTTCGCCCATGTGCTTAAGGTCGGTAGCTTCAGTGAACTGATTTTGTTCGACGACGCCCATCACGCGCCAGGCACAGGCAGCCATGTCGGTGTCGACACGGACATCCTGTCAACGATGATTCGCCTCAATGTCCTCACCGACGATCTCGTCGCGTCCGACAGCGTGCTCGAAATTCAATCCGATGTGACGCCGCTTCTTGCCATGGTGGCGGCGACTCGTCAGGGAGTCATCTTCACGGTGGGCGCCCCGCTTCTGGCGCTCTATCTGGCGATGGTCGCGCTCGTGGCGTTCGGGCATTTCACGATTTTGAAGCGCGAGCGACACGCCGCGCAGTTTGCCGCACGCGCAGCAGAAAGCGAGGCGTCGGATCGGGCAAAATCCGAATTCCTGTCCATGATGAGCCACGAACTGCGCACGCCGCTGAATGCGATCATTGGGTTCTCGCAACTGATCGGGCAAAATATTAAGGGCGATCAGGACGAAGAGATGATCGACTACGCCAACACGATCCATGACAGCGGCCAGCACATGCTGAAAATGGTCTCGTCGATCCTCGACATGACGGCACTCGAACTTGGTGAGCTCGATCTGGACCATAATGTTTTGCATCTTGAGGATGTCGTCCGGGCGGCGGTTCAGGATGCCGGGCCGGCTTTCGATCGCAACCTCGTGACGCTGAACGTGCAAGATTCCGCGAACCAGGCGCCGGTTCTGGGTGATCGCGAGAAACTGCGCCAGGTGTTCGACGGTTTGCTGTCGAACGCGGCGCGCTTCACGCCTGCCGGCGGCACCGTCGATGTCGTGTTCGATACGGAGCCGGGCGGTTTTGTCTGTGTCTGTATCAAAGACACCGGCGTGGGCATGACGAAGGAACAGATTGACAGAGCCCGGGTGCCGTTCCAGGCAAATTGGATTGGCTATTCCCGGGAATTCGATGGGGCCGGTCTCGGCCTTACGATTGCCGACAAGGTCATATCCAACCTTGGCGGCGCGCTTGAGATCAAAAGCGAAGCCGATGTGGGAACCACGATCATTGTCCGCCTGCCGGCCTGTCCGGCCGACCGCGAAAATGTCACCGAATTGAGCGCGCGCCGAGACGCGGTCTCAAAAACCGGGACCCAGCAGCGTCAGAATATCGCCTGAGTTTTTTAGCGTACCGCGCACCGCAATCAGATGATTGCCGCGTTCCCGTCGCGGTGATAGCTTCCGCGCCGTTTCCGTACCACAACCCACCGGTCCTCCATGGCGCTCGATACCGACACCGTTCGTCGCATTGCGCGGCTCGCCCGAATCCACGTCGATGATGGGGAACTGGCGCCGCTCGCCGACGAGCTCAACAACATCCTCGGCTGGATCGAACAGCTCGACGAGGTCGACACCGAGGGTGTGGCGCCCATGACCAGCGTGGTCGAGATGGTGCAGCGCCTGCGCGCCGACGAGGTGAATGACGGCGACCTCCAGGAAGACGTGCTGGCCAACGCGCCGGACCCGGCCGACGGGTTCTTCACCGTGCCGAAGGTGGTCGAGTAATGAGCGCGCTGACCGATCTGACCATTGCCCAGGCGGGTGACGGCCTCGACAAGGGCGAATTCACCGCCCGCGAACTCACAGACGCTTACCTGTCCGCCATGGCGGATGCGCAGGCGCTCAACGCCTACACCGCAGAAACGCCGGACCGGGCGTGCGCAATGGCCGACGCGTCGGACGCGCGCCGCGCCAAGGGTGCGGCGGCGGGGCCGCTCGACGGCATTCCGCTGGCGATCAAGGATCTGTTCTGCACCGAAGGCGTGCTGTCGACGGCCGGCAGCCACATCCTCGACGGGTTCGAGCCCCGTTATGAATCGACCGTGACCCAGAACCTGTGGGACGCGGGTGCGGTCATGCTGGGCAAGGTAAACATGGACGAGTTCGCCATGGGCTCGGCGAACATCACCAGCCATTACGGGCCGACCATCAACCCGTGGAAGGCCAAGTCCGGCGACGCCGCGGGCAAGGACCTGGTGCCCGGCGGCTCGTCGGGTGGCTCTGCGGCGGCGGTTGCGGCGCGGATCGCGGCCGGCGCGACCGGCACCGACACCGGCGGTTCCATCCGCCAGCCGGGCGCCTTCTGCGGCATCGTCGGCATGAAGCCCACCTATGGGCGCTGCTCGCGCTGGGGTGTGATCGCCTTTGCCAGCTCGCTCGACCAGGCCGGACCGCTCGCGCGCACGGTCGAGGATTCGGCACTCATGCTGCAGGCCATGGCCGGCTATGACCCGAAGGATTCCACCAGCATCGACCAGCCGATGCCCGATTTCGCCGCCGCCCTGACCGGAGACATCCGGGGGCTGCGGGTCGGCGTACCGGCCGAATACCGCATGGACGGCACCCCGCCGGAGATCGAGGCCTTATGGCAGCAGGGGATCGACTGGCTGCGCGATGCGGGGGCCGCGATCGTCGATATTTCGCTGCCCCACACGAAATACGCGCTGCCGGCCTATTACATCGTGGCCCCGGCGGAGGCCTCGTCGAACCTGGCCCGCTATGACGGGGTGCGTTACGGCCTGCGCGTCGAGGGCGAGGACCTGACCGACACCTATGAGCGGACACGCGCCGCGGGCTTCGGCGCGGAGGTGCAGCGCCGGATCATGATCGGCACCTATGTGCTCTCGGCCGGTTACTACGACGCCTATTATCTCAAGGCGCAGCGGGTGCGTACGCGCATCGCCGACGATTTCCGCAACGCCTGGGACAGCTGTGACGTGATCCTGACGCCGACCACGCCGAGTGCGGCGTTTGCTATTGGCGAGAAGATGGACGACCCGATCGCCATGTATCTGAACGACATCTTCACCGTCCCGGCCTCGATGGCCGGGCTGCCGGCGATCTCGGTCCCGGCGGGTCTGTCGGGTGACGGCCTGCCGCTGGGCCTGCACCTGATCGCGCCGGCCTTCGGTGAGGAGACGCTGTTCCGCACGGCGGGCGTGCTTGAAGATGCCGCCGCCTTCGACGCGCGGCCGTGATGGGGGATGAGATGCGAGAGCAGACCTCATCCTTCGACAGGCTCAGGATGAGGCGGAGTTGTTGGTGGGCCGCAAGATAGTCCTCATCATTCGACAGGCTCAGGATGAGGTGGAGTTATCGGGCGGTCGAAAAATAGTCCTCATGCTGAGCTTGTCGAAGCATGAGTTGGGAGGCCGAAAAAATGGGAGCCCACGTCTACATTCTGAGATGTGCAGATGGAAAATACTATGTTGGCTCGACCCGGACGAGTTTGGAACGACGGCTTGCAGAGCATAACGACGGGACATTCGGCGGATACACGAAGTCTCGAAGGCCCGTGCGCCTGGCGTTCTCGGAGTATTTCGAGCGCATAGATGATGCGGTTGCCGCGGAACGGCAATTAAAGGGTTGGAGCCGGGCGAAGAAGGAAGCCTTGATCGGAGGAGACATGAATTCTCTTCGAATGCTCTCCCGGAACAGAACCGAGTATCGTCATCCTTCGACAGGCTCAGGATGAGGGAGCCAGGGAATCCTCGTCAGGATGAGGCAGTGTTAGATAACCCTCGTCAGGATGAGGGAGCCAGGGAATCCTCGTCGGGACGAGGCGATGTTAGATAACCCTCGTCAGGATGAGGGAGCAGGGGAATCCTCGTCGGGACGAGGCGGTGTTAGATAACCCTCATGCTGAGCCTGTCGAAGCATGAGGGCATAGACTGAGAAATGATATGAGCGACGCGTCCAGCACTTCCGAAGACGACATTCCCGACCATCTGGTGGCCCACTTCACCTCGCGGATCGGCCACAACTCGGCCGACCTGATCGAGGGTGAGACGGGGTCGTGGGAGATCGTCATCGGCATGGAGGTCCATGCCCAGGTGATCTCGGAATCCAAGCTCTTCTCCGGCGCGTCCACCGAATTTGGCGGCGCGCCCAACAGCCATGTGAGCCTCGTCGACGCGGCGATGCCGGGCATGCTGCCGGTGCTTAACATCGCCGCCGTCCGCCAGGCCGTGCGCACCGGGCTGGGCCTCGAGGCGCAGATCAATCTCCGCTCCGTGTTCGACCGGAAGAATTATTTCTATCCCGATCTGCCCCAGGGCTATCAGATCAGCCAGTTCTCCGATCCCATCGTGGGCGAGGGGCGGGTGACCGTGGACCTGGCCGACGGCGAGAGCTTCGAGGTGGGCATCGTGCGCATCCATCTGGAGCAGGACGCGGGCAAGTCTATCCATGACCGCCACCCGACCCGGACCTATATCGACCTCAACCGCTCCGGCGTGGCGCTGATGGAGATCGTCTCCAAGCCCGATATTCGTTCCGGTGAGGAGGCCGCGGCCTATCTGGCGAAGCTGCGCTCGATCCTGCGTTACCTCGGCACGTGTGACGGCAACATGCAGGAAGGCTCCATGCGCGCCGACGTGAATGTCTCGGTGCGCCGCCCGGGCGAGGATCTCGGCACCCGCTGCGAGATCAAGAATGTGAACTCGCTCCGCTCCGTGCGTGAAGCGGTGGATTATGAGGCGCGACGCCAGATCGAGATCCTGGAAGAGGGCGGTGAGATCGACCAGGAGACGCGCCTTTTCGACGCCGACCGCGGTGAGACCCGCTCCATGCGCTCCAAGGAAGAGGCGCATGACTACCGCTACTTCCCCGATCCCGATTTGCTGCCGGTCGAGATCGACCAGGCCTTCGTCGACGAGATCAAGGCGAGCCTGCCGGAACTGCCCGATGCCAAGGCGCAGCGGTTCGCCGCGGACTTCGGCCTGAACGCCTATGACGCGGGCGTGTTGGTCGCCGAACGGGAGACCTCGGAATTCTATGAGGCGGTGGTCGACCCCGACGGCGCGAAACGCGACCCCAAGATCGCGGCCAACTGGCTCACCGGAGACTTCTTCCGGCGCCTGAACGCCGACGATCTGGAGATCGCCGACAGCCCGGTCTCGGCCGCCCAGCTTGGTGGGCTGCTCGACCTGATCGCCGACGGCACCATCTCGGGCAAGATCGCCAAGGACGTATTCGACGAGATGTTCGACACGGGCAAGGACGCCGGCGACATCGTCGAGGCCAAGGGCCTGAAACAGATATCAGACAGCGGCGAGATTTCCGCCATCGTCGACCAGATCATCGCCGACAACCCCGATCAGGCCGACGAATATCGCGGCGGCAACGCCAAGGTCGCCGGCTGGTTCACCGGCCAGGTAATGAAGGCGACCCAGGGCAAAGCCAACCCGCAGCTCGTCAATGAACTGCTGAAGAGGAAACTGGGCGGATAGGCGCGTATAACCTCGTTCACTTGCCTTGTACGATTGCGAGCCCTCATGCTGAGCTTGTCGAAGTATGGGGGCGGATCGGATAAGCGCGTATGTGTACATTCTCGAATGTGCGGACGGTCGTTTCTACGTCGGCATCACACGCGGGAACCTTAAGACGCGGGTGGCAGAACACGATGAAGGTACGTTTGGTGGCTATACGAACTCTCGAAGGCCCGTTCGGTTGGTTTACTCTGAGAGGTTTGACAGTATTACCGATGCGATCGCCGCTGAGCGTCAGCTGAAAGGCTGGAGCAGAGCTAAAAAAATAGCCCTCATTCACGGTGACGTTGCCGCCCTTCGTGAGGTCTCCCGAAACCGGACCGAGCATCCTCATCCTTCGACAGGCTCAGGATGAGGGTATTCGAGATTAGTCCATGACCACCGTCTTCGCCATCGTCCTGCCCATCTTCGGGCTGATCGCCCTGGGGGTGATCGGCGGGAAGTCGCGGTTGTTTCCCGAGAGTGCGGTCAACGGGCTCAACAATTTCGTGCTGTATGTCGCCGTGCCGGCGCTCTTGTTCCGCACCATCGTGCGGGCCCAGCCGCTGGACAATCTCAACCTCGATGTGGCTTACGCCTATTATCTGGGCTCGTTCGCGGTGCTTGGCGCGGCCCTGCTGTTCGGGCGCGGGGTGTTCAAACTGCGCGACGGCGAGCAGGCGTCGTTTGCCATGGGCACGATGTTCGCCAACACGTCCCTGCTGGGCATTCCGATTGTGTTTGCCGCCTATGGCGAGGCGGGGCTGGTGCCGCTGATGGTGATCATCACCTTCCACTCGCTGGTCTTCTCGACGATCTTCTTCACCCTGCATGATCTCGGCAAAGCCGGCGCGGTCGGCTGGGCCGGGACGGCGCGGCTTGCCGGGCGTTCGATCGTCACCAACCCGGTGATCATCGCCGTCGCGGTCGGTTTCGCCTGGTCCATACTGGGGTTCGGCCTGCCCGGGCCGGTCTCCACCATCATCGACATGCTGGCCGACGCGACCATTCCGGCGGCTTTGTTTGCGCTGGGCGCGGTGCTCGCCGGGTTCAGGGTGGCGGGCAATATCCCCCAGGCTTCCGTCATGGCCGGATGCAAGCTGATCGTGCACCCGCTGGTCGTGTTCGTGGCGGCGCGCACCCTGTTCGACCTGTCGGATCTCGAACTCGCGGTGGTGACAATCACCGCCGCATTGCCGGGCGGGCTGATGGTGTTCCTGATCGCCCAGTCCTATGGCGTGTATGTTTCCCGGGCGGCCTCGTCCCTGGTGATTGGCACCGCCGGGGGGCTCGTGACCCTGTCCATCCTGCTCGCCTGGTTCGCATAACGAACAATTGTGCGGCGCTTGTGCTTGATCCCACGAGGATGTGAACCAGATACGCTTCCATACGTTAGCGTATGGTCGTAAGACTGTTCGTCTGGCGTGCAGAAATTCGAACCAATGAACAGGGGACAGAAATCATGATCGGTGTCATCGGGGCCACAGGCTCCACCGGCCGCGCGCTTGTCGCGGCCCTCAAGGAAAAGGGCGCGGACTTCCGTTGCCTCGTGCGTGATCCGGCCGCAGCGGCCGAAAAACTCGGCGGCGATGTTGAGCTGGTGCAGGCCGACCTGGCCGACGCGGCCAGCCTCGAGGCGGGCCTCGCGGGCTGCGACAAGGTCTTCCTGCTGTCGGGCCACAGCCCGGTGATGGTCGAACAGCAGATGAACGCGGTGAACGCGGCCAAGGCGGTGGGTGCGAACCATATCGTCAAACTCTCGGGCGGCAGCGTCATCATCAAGGAAGATTCACCCGCCATGATCGGGCGCGGCCATTGGCAGATCGAGGAAGCCATCAAGACCTGCGGTCTCGACTGGACGATCCTGCGCCCCGGCTTCTTCATGCAGAACTTCCTGAACATGGCCGAGATGATCAAGGGTATGGGCAAGGTCATGATGCCGCTGCCCGCCGATGTCGGGCTCGGCATGATCGATGTTCGTGATACCGCGGACGCCGCCGCGACGGTTCTCACTTCCGACGGCCATGCCGGCCAGACCTATGAGCTCTCCGGCCCGAATGTCAGCCCGGCGGAAGCCATTTCGGCCATCGGCGCCGTGATCGGCAAGGAGATCGCGTTCGTGCAGGTGCCCATGGAAGGTGCGATCGGCGCCATGAAGGAACGTGGCATGCCGGACTGGCTGGTCGATCATCAGTCGACGCTGATGGGGATCGCCGCCGAGGGCAACATGGGCAGTTTCGGCAACGACCTCATCGAGACGCTATCCGGCCACGCGCCGCGCACCCCGGCGGACTTCGCGAAGGATCACGCGGCGGCGTTCCAGGGGTAGGGACTGCACCAAATTCTCGTCATGCCCGCGCAGGCGGGCATCCATAATCACCGAGCGTTCATAAGATGGGCTTGAGTTTATGGGTTCCCGCCTTCGCGGGAACGACGAATGATGATTTCGGGCGTTCCCCGGATTCAATACGAGTACGGAAGGGTGGGTCCAGGACCCGCCCTTTTTATTTGCTGCCCACACAGAAAGGGCACCTTACTTCAATAAC
>JAQCFD010000122.1 GCA_027618305.1 Pseudomonadota bacterium | reverse complement strand
CCCGAGAAGGCCGCGACCTGGCTGAACAAGGCCGCACGTCGCGGCCACGCCAATGCCCAGCTCCTGTATGGCAACACACTCATGCTCGGCCTGGCCGGCGACTATGATCCCGACAGCGCGCTCGGCTGGATCGAGAAAGCCGCCAACACCGGCCTGGCGGAAGCCCAGCTGCGGCTCGGCGATCTCTACAATGTCGGGTTCCAGAGCAAGCCGGATTTCAAACGCGCCTACGAATGGTGGGCACGTGCAGCCACCCAGGCCGATCCAGCCGCCCAACTCCGGCTGGCGCTGGCCCATTCCAAGGGCGCCGGCGTCGCCGAAGACCCGGTCGCGGCATATATCTGGGCCTCGCTGTCGGCGTTGCAGGGCAACGAGGACGCGTTTGAATTGCGCAAACGCGTCCTGTCCCGCCTGACGCCAAAGCAAATCGAAGAGGCAGACCGCATCGTCGAAGCGCGCTTCAAGAGCCGGCCAACCGTTGGCGGTGACAGCTAGGCGCGCTTGCGGCTCCCCGCGTCTTACGCAACGCCGTTTTTCGTGTTTCCGCTTCTCCGGGCTGGCATTCTGCGCTAGCTTCCGCGCCGTTTTGGGCACCATTCATCAGATCGGCAATCTTGCCTTGCGGATGTTCCCGACGGAGACCGCACATGGTCTCGCGTTGCGGGGACTGGCCAATGGATTCGGGCCGCACGAATCCGTCGATGATTTCCCGAGCCTCGATCAGACACTTTTCGGTCTTCGCTTCGCGAATCCCGTCAGCGTCTCGGCCGGCTTCGACAAGAACGCCGCCGCCATCGCCGGAGTCGCGGGTCTCGGCGGCGGGTTCGTCGAGGTCGGCGGCGTCACCCCCAAGCCACAAGCCGGCAATCCACGCCCACGTCTCTTTCGGCTGACGCCAGACCGCGCCGCGATCAACCGCATGGGTTTCAACAATGATGGCGCCGACGCGGTCCTGCAGCGGCTGCTCAAGCACCGAAGTAAAAAGAGCTCCGACCTTCCCCTCGGGGTCAACATGGCGGCCAACGCCACGAGCAGCGACCCCGCACAGGATTTCGTCGACCTGGTGACCCTGTTTGCGCCGGCCGTCGATTACCTGACGATCGATGTCTCCTGCCCCAACACGGAGAACGGCCAGGTCTTCCTGGACCCCAGCGCGCTGGAAAATTTGCTTGGTCGCCTGAACACGGCTCGGGAGGAGACCGGCGCCCACCCGGCGATGGTGGCCAAGCTCGCCCCGGACCTCGAGGCGGCCCACCTGACAGAACTGATCGAAATCATTACCGCCGCGGGTATCGATGCCATCACCCTGTGCAACACCACCACCGCCCGGCCGGCGACGCTGCGCAGCCCCCATGCAGCCCAACGCGGCGGTCTGTCCGGTGCGCCCCTGTTCGAGATGTCGAACGAGATATTGCGCACGGTCTATCGGCAGACCGGCGGCAGGGTGCCGTTGGTCGGTGTCGGCGGCATTCAGAGCGGCGCGGACGCCTATACAAAGATCTGCGCCGGCGCGAGTCTGGTCCAGGTCTATACGGGTCTCGTCTACGCCGGCCCCGGCCTGATACAGGGCATCAAACGGGATCTCGCAGCGCGCCTGGCGCGGGACGGGTATGCAAATATTTCGCAGGCCGTCGGCAGCGAACACCGGACATGACGATTAAGATATGTCCTTCGCATATTTGATGTGCGCAGACACATCTGCAGGACGTATTGTGCGCAGACACATCAGCAGGACGTTTGATGCTTAAGAAACGCCGGGAAATTCTGATCATTGCGTTCATCGCAGCGCTTGTCGTCATCGGGGGGCGCTTCTTCGCCGCCGAAAACGCCGAAACGGTGACCACCGAAGCCGTGGCCAAGACGTTCTCCCCGATCAACCAACGTGCAGAACCTGAAGAGCGGCGCGGTGATTCGACCGTCGTCCCCCTGAACGGCAGCAGCCCGAGCAAGCCGATCCGTGTCGGCAGCAACCAGTGTCTGCAATGGTGGGGCGAGCGTCCCGATGCCTACCGGGTCGAGGTCGCCGGTATCGACGGCGATGACTGGCAGCCGAATGAGGCCTTCCTGGCCAAGAAACTGGCGGGAAACCCCGAATATAATTTTCCGGCCTGGTATCGTTTCATCGGGATCGGCAATGGAACCACGCAAATTTCCTATCAGGTGCTGCGCGGACTTTGCCAATAAGCCTGTGTCTCGCGAACAGCTCGAACCGGCTGTAAACCGCAACATTCAAGACCAAAACTTGTGCCGCGCAAAACGGGCCCGGCATGGTGCTGCGCGTTGACTCACCCCGGGCTGTTACCTACAGTCCGCGCGAAATTTGACCGGCGTATGTTCCGGGCTTTTTCTCACCCGACAACAACCGTCCGGCGCAAAAACTAGGGCGCGCGAGGAGGCACAAAAATGACCGATACACCGTGGAAAACTGACGACTGGTTCACCAGCCCCTGGAACTTCGCACCCGAAGTGACCAAGGATTGGAAGTTCCCCGACAACATCCGCATTCATGACGTCACCCTGCGTGACGGCGAGCAGCAGGCCGGCCTTGCGTTCGATTATGACGACAAGATCCGGATCGCCGAAGGCCTCGCGGAAGTCGGCGTCCAGCGCATCGAAGCCGGCATGCCGGTCGTCTCCAAGGACGACGCCCGTGTGGTCCAGGAACTCGCCAAGCGCGACTTCGGCCCCGACATTTACGCGTTTGCCCGCTGCATGGTGGAAGACGTCAAGCGCGCCGTCGATTCCGGTGTCAGCGGCGTCATCATGGAAGTCCCGGCCAGCCCCCATCTGATCAAGTACGGCTACAAGTGGGAACTCGAGCGCGCCATCGATCTTTCGATCGAGTCCACGACATACGCCCATGATAACGGCTTGGAAGTCGTGTTCTTCCCGATCGATTTCACCCGCTCCGATCTGAAGTGGGTCATCGACCTGATCGACCGGGTCGGCAAGGAAGGCCATATGGATGGCCTGGCGCTGGTCGACACGATGGGCGCCACCTCGATCCACGCGATGCAGTATTTCGTGCGCTCGATGAAGGAACGCTTCCCGGATATCCCCATGGAAGCCCATTTCCACATGGATTACGGCATGGGCGTGGCGAACACGATCATGGCCCTGTCCGAGGGTGTTGAAGTCATCCAGTCAACCGTCCTGGGTGTCGGCGAACGCGCCGGCAACGTCCCCATGGAAGAGACCGTGATGGCGCTGCGCACGCTCTACAACATCGACATCGGCATCAAGCTCAACAAGCTGAAATGGCTGGCCGACATGGTCCGCGAGGTCACCGGTGTCGTGGTGCCGTCGAACCGTCCGATCGTCGGCGACGATTTGTTCAAGGTCGAGTCCGGCATCATCGCCACCTGGCTGCTGAACTGCGGCGACGAGTTCCAGACCGAGGTTATGCCGTTCCGTCCGCGTATGGTCGGCCAGGCCGAGCCGGAGACGGTCATGGGCAAGGGTTCGGGCATCGACACGGTCAAGCAGTGGCTCGAGCGCAACCAGATCATCGTCCCGGAAACCAAGGCCATGGAAATCCTGCTGGCCGTCAAGGACTGGGCACTGATCCACAAGCGCCTGATGACCGAAGACGAGTTCAAGGCCCTCGCAGAGAGCCTTCTCGACAGCTAGAGCCTGCGTATCTCAACGCAAGTTGCGGAACCCCTCCCCTCGCGGGAGGGGTTTTCGTTTGCGTGGTCTAGTTTTTGAACACGACCACCAGCGCACCGGTCGTCATGCGTGAGTCCAGTGCAGCATGCGCTTCGGCGATGTCCGCCAACTCATAACTACCGGTGATGTTCGCCTTCACCGTGCCGTCGGAGATCGCGGCGACGACCTCCGCCATCATCGCGTCGCGCTCCGCGGGCACTGCCGTGTAGTCCTTCATCGACGCCTTGGTGAAGATCAGGGATTTCTGGTTGAGCTCCAGGGCGTCGATCGGCGGTGGGCCGGAGGCATGGCCGTAATTCACGAACCAGCCCCGCGGCGCCAGCGCACGCAGATTGCCCGCATAGGCATCGGCCCCGACCGCGTCATACACGACCGGCACGCCGGCGCCACCCGTGATGTCGAGGACGGCATCGGCGAAGTCTTCCTTGGTGTAGTCGATCACATGGGCGCAGCCGTTTTCCTCGGCGGTCAGGAACTTGTCGGGCGAGCTGACCGTGCCGATCACCGTCGCGCCGAGGTGCGTCGCCCACTGGGTCAGCAGGCTGCCCATGCCGCCTGCGGCCGAATGAACCAGAATGGTCTCTCCCGCCTGCACCCGATACAGCCGGCGCAGCAGATACTGGGCCGTCATGGTGCGCACGAAGGCCGCCGCAATGGTCCGATCGTCCAGACCCGCCGGCGGCGCATAAAGCTGATCGGCCGGGATGATCCGCGCGTCGGCATAGGCGCCCACACTGAACATATAGGCCGCCCTGTCGCCCTCCGCGAAACCCTCGACACCGTCACCAACCGCCGCGATCGTGCCGACAGCCTCGAGGCCCAGCACCGTCGGCAGGGGCGGTTTCAGAAAATAGCGGCCTTCGCGCATATAGGAATCCGCGAAATGGATCGCTGCTGCCGTCTGCTTGAGGACGACCTCGCCCGGCCCCGGGGCCGGCAGCACGTCGGTCTCGATCCTGATGACCTCGGGGTCACCATATTCGTGGATGCGCGCGACGCGAGTTTTCATCGTTCTGTCTCTCTTTTAAACTTGCAGCGGCTCGGGATGCCCCGGCGACCGCGAAACATAAAACCGGCTCACTGCGGTCACGTCGCCCCATTCCGGCCAACACTGCGGATCCATCCCCGCATCGTCAGATAATACCAAGCGATCACGATCTCGAGGATGACGCCCACCGCCAGCCCCCATTTGACGGGCTTGCTCAAACCCAAGGTTTCGGCCTCATGCCCATAGATCGCGGCCACGATGGACACCAAAATAAGCAAATACGCAAAGTATTGCGGCCTGATCACCCTGGGGTTGAATGCGCTCACCCCAATCAGATCGGGCACCACAAACGGATCGTCCCGACCAGTAATCGTGGTTTCCCGACGCGACCCGTCGCGTTCAGTCAAACCAGCCTTGAACTTCTGGAGGCCGATTGTGAAGGACCGCTGGTAGCTGACGATAAATGCGACGATCGCCATCGCCGTGCCAAACAACAAGACTCTGTTGAAGCTCTCGAAGCTTTTCCAGTCGGCAAAGATGTCCGGGATAAGAATTGGCCCCAGCACACTCCCCGTCGGCGTGGCGAAGAACGGCGCCACGAAACTGAAAATCAACAGAATCGCGTAGCCAAAGCACATCCGTGCCAGAAACTTCTCAAGCCGCTGGCCGTCGACCGGTCCGAGATCGTCATCGAAATCCTGTTTCGGCTCCAAATCATCGGACATAGAAAACCGCCTTGCAGCATCCCGGAGAACGCGAGACTTCACAGCCCACACACCGAACGATATTCCCTACGCCACCCGCAGATAGTGCAGGGAGAACAGATTGTCGGCGTCCGTCCAGTGACGGAAGGCGCGCCAGCCGGCCTTGGCGGCGAGCGCGTGGAACTCCTCCACGTCATATTTGTGGGAATCCTCGGTGTGGATCGATTCCCCGGCCACGAAATTGAAGCTATGCCCATCGATCCGGACGTCCTGGTCCCAGTCGCTCACCAGATGCATCTCGATGCGCCCCTGATCCGCGATCCAGCGCGCATCATGGGTGAAGGCATCCAGATTGAAATCGCCGCCGAGCTCGTCATTCACCCGGCGCAAGACGTTGAGATTAAAATCCGCCGTCACACCGGCCGCGTCGTTGTAGGCCGCATGCAGAATGCGCATATCCTTGCGCAGATCGACCCCGATCAGGAGGCCGTTGTCGGTCCCCAGATCCGTCGCTGCGGCGCGCAGGAAATCCACCGCCGCCGACCGCGTGCAGTTGCCGATGGTCGAGCCCGGGAAAAAACCGATCCGCGCTTCGCCGCCCGCGATCTCCGGCAGCTCAAAAGGTTGGGTGTAATCGGCCGCGATGGGCACCACCGGCAGATCGGGATAGGCGTCGGCGAGTAACTTGGCCGATTCCAGCAGATGGTCACGCGAGATATCGACGGGGATATAGGCCGCCGGGGTCTCGAGCGCGTCGAGCAGGATGCGAATCTTGGTGCTCGACCCGCTGCCGAATTCGACCACGCTGGCGTTGGGGCCGATCAGTTCGGCGAATTCCGTCGCGTGGGCCCGCAACAAACCGGTCTCGGTACGCGTCGGATAATATTCCGGCAACTCACAAATATCGTCGAACAGCTTGGAGCCGCGCTCATCGTAGAAATACTTGCTCGACAGCTTCTTCTGCGGCAGCGCCAGCCCTTCCAGCACATCATCGAGGAAGCTGTCTGCCGCATGGTCATATTCCACATAATCGTGGAGCGGACCGAGGCTCTCCGCAGCGGCGTCGCTCATTGCCCGCCTCCATCTGCATCATCCGCCAGACGCACACCCGCGAAAACCCAGCGCATCGCGGGATAGAAGAAATTTCGATAGGTGGCGCGGGTGTGCCCTTCCGGTGTCACACAGGCGCCGCCGCGTAAAACAAACTGATTGGCCATGAATTTTCCGTTGTACTCACCGACAGCACCCGACACGGGCCTAAACTCTGGATATGGAACATAAGGGCTTTGGGTCCACTCCCAGACGTCGCCAAACAGCTGTTCCGGCCGGTCGGGCGTCTCGCCCGTCGCCGGTGCCGTGCGCAACAGACCGGAACCGAGGAAGTTGCCCACCACGGGCTGATCGCGGGCGAACACTTCCCACTCACCTTCGCGCGGCAGGCGCTTGCCCGCCCAGCGCGCATAGGCATCGGCCTCGTAGAGGCTGACATGGCAGACCGGCGCCTGATCATTGACCTGTTGCAGCCCCGACAATGACATCGCACACCATTCGTCATCGACCGTCTGCCAGTAGAGCGGCGCATCCCAGCCATTCTCACCGACCGCGGCCCAGCCGTCGGACAACCACAGCTCCGGGCGGCCATAGCCGTTGTCGGCCATGAATGCCTTCCACTCGCCATTGGTCACCAGCCGGGACGCCAGCCGGAACGGCGCCAGATGGACCTTGTGGCGCGGCCCCTCATTGTCGAAGGCGAATTCGGCGCCGTCATGGCCGATCTCGACCAGCCCGCCATCATGATCGAACCAGCGCAGCTCGGGCGTCTTGCGCGCCGGGGCAGCCCGATAGGCCTGGTAGGCAGGAGCCACGCTGTTGAAGGAAAACGCGTGGAGAATATCCATCAGGATCAGTTCCTGATGCTGCTGCTCGTGGTGCAGCCCCAACGCAATCAGGGGCGCGACCTTGTCCCAGGTCGCGTCATCCGCATCGGTGATCAGGGCCCGCATCGCGTCGTCGACATGGGCGCGGTAGGCCGTCACCTGGTCGGCGGTGGGGCGGGTCAGCAGGCCGCGCTCGGGGCGCGGGTGGCGCGCGCCAACGGCGTCATAGTAGGAATTGAACAGAAACAGATAATGCGGATCGAGCGGCGTGTAACCCGTCGCAAAGTCGCGCAGGATCATGGTCTCGAAGAACCAGGTGATATGGGCGCGATGCCATTTGGTCGGGCTCGCGTCGGGCATCGACTGCACGACCTGATCTTCGGCCGACAGCGGGGCGGCCAGGCGCTCGGTCTCGCCGCGCACCCAGCTGAAATGATCAAGCACCTGATCGCGATCGCGCGGATGCGCGTCGAGGATCACCGGCTCGGACCCAATGGATGTCACGGCGCTTCTCCTGTTGGCGCCCACGTCCCGCATGACCACCTTTCCGGGACAGAAAATTCCGCGGCCCATTTTAAGCCACGGATCGAATACCGTCCGGTTCGCGTGCCGGACGTGGCGGTCTGCGCGAGTAAACCAAGCCCGCTCACGCGCCGTCAACCGAAAGCCCGGAGAATTTGAGGGTTTGCGCATTCCTCCTGACATTGACGGGCCGGACGGGCGCACTATGTTGAGCACATGGATACAAAAACACCGACACCTGAAGGCTTCCACGCCCACGTCTACTACGACGACGCGACCAAGGCCGACGCCGAAGCGCTGCGGGCGGAAATCGACGCACGTTATGATGTCGTGCTGGGCCGCTGGCACGACAAGCCGGTGGGACCGCACCCGTTCTGGAGCTACCAGGTCGCCTTCGCGCCCGCGCTGTTCGGAGATATCGTTCCCTGGCTGTCCATGAACCGCCGCGATCTGACGATCCTCGTGCATCCCGAGACCGGCGACGACCTCATCGATCATTCGGACTACGCCATGTGGCTCGGCGACAGCGCCACCCTCGACCTGAAGCGATTCCGCGAGCGCGCCGCCGAACGCGCAGCCAAACAGGTCGGCCAAAGTTGACGTGAAAGCGCTGATCTCCCGGTCTGGTCGGGGCAAACGAAGGTTTTCAAGCCCCACCTGGAACGCTACAACACGGACAAGCTAACGAATTCTCGGCCGTCTTCACGCGCCGCCGCCAATCAACATCTGGGGAACCCTATTATGAAACTCGTACGCTTTGGCCCAGCCGGCAAGGAAAAGCCCGGCCTCATCGACGCCGACGGCAAGCTCCGCGACCTGTCCAGGGTCGTCGGCGACATCGACGCCGAAACCCTGTCGCCCAAGGGCCTCGCGGCCATCCGCAAGCGCGACCCCAAGCGCCTGCCCCTGGTCAAGGGCAACCCGCGCCTCGGCCCGCCGGTCGTCGAGCGCCGGATCTTCGCCATCGCGCTGAACTACAAGGAACATGCCGAGGAGGCCAACGCGGCGATCCCGTCGGAGCCGTTCGTCTTCACCAAGACCTGCCCGCCCACCGGCCACCGCGACAACATCGTGCTGCCGAAGGGCTCCGTGAAGACCGACTGGGAAGTCGAGCTTTGCCTGATCATGGGGCGCAAGGCCAAGCATGTGTCGAAGAAGGACGCCCTCAGCTATGTCGCGGGCTATTTCGCCGGCAACGAAGTCTCCGAGCGCGAGTATCTGATCGAGCGCGGCGGCCTGCAGTGGATCAAGGGCAAGAGCCCCGACACCTTTGCGCCGATCGGCCCGTGGCTTCTGACCGCCGACGAGGTGCCGAACCCGAACAACCTGCACATGTGGCTCGAGGTGAATGGCGACCGCAAGCAGGACAACAACACCAGGGACATGATCTACGACTGCAAAACGATCATCTCCAATCTGAGCAAGACCATCACGCTCTATCCGGGTGACATCATCTTCACCGGCACGCCCCAGGGTGTGGCCTATGGCCAGAAGAACCCGAAATACCTGCGGGCCGGCGATGTCGTCACCATGGGCATCGAGGGCCTCGGCGAGCAGCGCAACAAGGTCGTGGCGTCCAAGTAACCTGAAACGCCAATACCGAAACGATACGGGCCGCGCTCACCAGCGCGGCCCGTTTGCGTTTGATCTTTTGAAAGGTCAGCCCAGCGCCGGCATCACCTC
>JAQCFD010000121.1 GCA_027618305.1 Pseudomonadota bacterium | reverse complement strand
GATGGAGCAGATGCTCGGCCAGCAGGAGATGATGCTGCGCGGGCGGCCGGAATAGTTCCGCCGGCCGCCTACCAGAGCCGCTTGCTGGCGAGGGCGGCGCCTTCGGCCATCGATTTCAGCTTGGCCCGCACCACCGACGGCACGACGCCCTTGCGGCCGGCATAGGTGCCGAAGCCGCAATCGCTGCCCGCGATCACCCGTTCGCGGCCGACGATGTCGGCATACTGGCCGATACGCTGGGCGATCAGCTGCGGATGCTCCACGAAGTTGCTGGTGGAATCGATGACGCCGGGGATGAGCACCTTGTCGTCGGGCACGCCGGCGTCTCTCAAATCTTCCCACTCATGGGCGTGACGCGGGTTGGCGCCCTCGAACAGGATTCCCTGGGGCCGCGCCTTGGCCAGCAGCCCGAGGAGTTTCCTGATCGGGATGTCGTGGGTGTGGGGCCCGGCATAGTTCAGCCAGCAGATATGCATCCGCATGGCCTCGGGCGGGATGTCGCTGGTCGCCGCATTGAGCGCCTCGATGCTTTTCTCCGCATCGGCCAGGAATGTCGCCTCGTCCAGCGCCTGATAGTCGGTGTGTCGCGCGCCGGCGAGATCGGGACAATCGAGCTGGACGACGAACCCGGCCTTGTGGATGGCGTTGTATTCCGGGCGCATCGCCTCGATCAGCGCCTCGCGGTACTCGTCGCGGCTCGGATAATGGCGGTTGGGTACATAGGTCGACAGGCAACCCGGCGAGACCGTGTTCATGAAGATATCGGTGGGGTTGGCGTCTTTCGCCGCCGCCTGGAGATTGGCGATGTCGCGTTCGAGGGGCGCGTGGTCATCATAGGATACCGGGCCGGCGCAGACCGTCGCCTTCATGAGCTCCGGGCCGGCGCTGCCGGCGGCTTCCATCATCTCCGGGAAATCGTAGAAATCCTGCGGCAACGGCCGGTCGGGCACGCCGGTGCCGTCGGTCGCCTCAAGCCCGGCCAGCCGGTGGCGGGCATAGACATGGTAGGAAATCTTGCTCATCTCGCCGTCGCATATGATGTCGATGCCGGCGGCGACCTGGTCGTTCACCACCTGCTTGACCGCGTCGGTGGTGCAGGCGTGCAGCGCGGCCGCATCAACCGCCTTGCCCTGGTCTTCCTGGCGCAGCAGTTCGAGCAGGTCGGCGGGGCGGGGCAGGCTGCCGACATGGGTCGTCAGGATGCGATCGGTGCTGAGTTTCATGATTGTTTCCCAATTGTGCTGTGTACGGTCGCCCGGCTACGACTTCTTGCTCTTGTTGTAGACGTCAAACGTGTTGCTCATGTACCAGCCGAACCATTCCCGATAGGTCTGGACGGGGTATTTGGGCGGGTTGTCCGGCGAGCTGCACGTCGCCAGCGTGTCGTTGCGGGCTTCGAAGTCGGGATTGACGAAAACCGGGATCGCATAGCGGTCATTTTCCAGCGGCGGCACCACCCGGTGGGTGGTGGCTTTGAACCGGTCATTGGTCCAGCGGGTCGCGAACTGGCCCAGATTCACCACCATCGCGTCGTCGGGCATCTCCGGCCAGAACCAGTTTCCGTCCTCGTTCAGCACCTGCAAGCCTTCCTCTATCGCCGGCGGCAGGAAGGTCATGAAGCCGGTGTCGCGATGGGCGTGGATACCCATTTCGGCGTCCTGGTGTTCGGGCAGGGGCGGGTAGGTGGCGTTTCGGAAATAGGTGTAGGGCGTCTCGAAGTGCGGCGCGAAATAGTCCGCCGGCAGTTCGAGCGCCAGCGCCCAGATGGGCAGCAGCTGCTTGCCCAGCTCTGTGACCGTGTCCATGTAGGCGAGCGTCGTTTCCCGAAACCCGGGCGCGGCGTCTTCGGGCAGCCACAGGTTGGGCCCGTAGAACTGGGCGCCGGCTTGCACAAACGGGTTATCGGCAGGGTATTCGGTCGCGGTGAAGAATGCCTGGGAGATTGACGGTTTGCGATTGTCCTCCATTTCGCCGGTCTCAAGATGGTCGGTGCGGATGCCCATGTAGCCGCGATGGTCGGTGTTCAGCGGGATGGTCTGCTTCAACTCTTCCGGCAGGTCGTGAAACTGTTTGGAGGCGGCGAACATCTCGTCGATCTGCGCCTGGGGAACGCCGTGATTGACGATGCACATAAAGCCGATCGTCTCCCAGACGTCCCGCCACTCGTCCGCGAGTTTCGCCGGCGCATCAGGGTCCCCGGCGATGACGTCGCCGACATCGAGTACGGGCAGTTCCCGGCGTGGTACATCGCGGGCCGCGCGGCTGGCAGTGGACTGGGTGATGATGTTCATGTCGCTCTCCTCCAATGGGGCCTCAATATTTTCCCGTGTCGGTGATCGCGCGACTTTATGGGGAGAGATATGAGGAGTCTACGCCGTGAAGTTGGTCGGTTGTGCGGCGTGCCCGCCGGCACGGATTATCGCGGCGAAATGCCGTAATATGTGCGTAGCGAAATAACGGCAACGAAGGTCCTGGCGCATGGAACACAAACGGCTCGGCCGCACCGGCGTGCAGGTTTCGAAATTCTGCTTCGGCACCATGTCGTTCGGCGGAGACGCGGACGCCGCTGAGGCAGCGCGGATGTACGCCGCCTGCCGCGACCGGGGTTTCAATTTCTTCGATACCGCCGACGGCTATAGCAAGGGTCGATCCGAAGAAATCCTTGGCGGTCTGATTGCCGGCCATCGCGACGAGCTCGTCATTGCGTCGAAATGCTTCAATCCCACATCCGGCGATCTGAACGACCGCGGTGGCAACCGTCGCCACATTCCGCGCGCCGTTGACGCCAGCCTGAAGCGCCTCGGGACGGACCGGCTCGATATCCTGTTCATGCACCGTTTCGACGACGACACGCCGGTTGAAGAAACGTTGCGCGCGCTCGAGGATCTGGTGCGCGCCGGCAAGGTCATTTATCTCGGCGCCAGCAACTACGCGGCCTGGCAGATTGCCACGTCGCTTGGTGTCGCGGAACGCCGCGGCTGGACGCGCTTCGACGTCATCCAGCCCATGTACAATCTGGCCAAGCGTCAGGCCGAGGTCGAAATCTTCCCGCTGGCGGCTGCCGAGAATCTCGGTGTCGTCACCTACAGCCCGGTCGGCGGCGGTCTTCTGAGTGGCAAGTACCGCCCCGGCAAACGCCCCAATGATGGCCGGTTGGTCGAGAATGCCAGCTATGTTCGGCGGTACGGCGATGAATGGATGCTGGAGACGGCGGGCGCGTTCAGCGATTTTGCCCATGCCAGGGGTGTCCATCCTGTGACGTTGGCTGTGGCCTGGGCGGCGGCGCACCCGGCCGTGACCTGTCCGATCATTGGCGCGCGCAGCCTGGAACAACTGCAGCCGTCACTCGACGCCCTCGATTTTGAACTGCCGACAGACCTGCGCGACGAAATCTCGGCGCTGTCGCGCAGACCGCCCCCGGCGACCGATCGCACGGAAGTCCTGGAATAACGCCGGCTGCCGGGCCGGGAAGCGCGTTAGTCGACGCGGACCAGAAGCTTGCCGGTGTTCTTGCCCTCATAGAGCATCTTGATCGCGCCCGGTGCGGTCTCCGCGCCCTCAAGGATGTGCTCGTTGCGGGCCAGCTTTCCTTCACGCACCCAGGCGGCGAGCTGTTCGATCGCTTCAGGAAAGCGCGCCTTGTAGTCGAGGATGAGGAAGCCCTGCATGCGTGCCCGCGCGACCATGAGCTGGCGATGCACGCGAGGCCCCACGGGGATCGGGTCCCAGTCGGTCAGGGCGACGGTGCCGCAAACCGTGATCCGCGCCCCGATCGCCAACTGGGTCATGACCGCGTCGCTGATCGGTCCGCAGGTGTTGTCGAAGTAGCAGTTGATGCCATCGGGGCAGGCCGCCTTGAGGGCCGCGTTGACGTCTTCCTCGCGGTAGTTGATCGCCACATCGTAGCCCAGCTTCTCCGTGCAGAGCGATACTTTCTCGGCGCTGCCCGTGATGCCGACCGTGCGGCATCCCATGATCCGGGCGATCTGGCCCACGGCCGACCCCACCGCGCCGGCCGCCGTCGAGACAACGACCGTGTCGCCCGCCACCGGGGCACAACCGTCAATCAGGCCGAAATAGGCGGTGACGCCATTTAGCCCCAGCACGCCCAGCGCGAGTGACGATGGCAAGTCGTCCTCCGCGACCTTGCGATCGACATTGCCGCCATCACTCACCGCATAGCGCTGCCAGCCGAACATGCCCGACACGACCTCGCCTTCGGCATAGTCGGGGTGCCGGGAGGCGACGACCGTCCCGACCGCGAAGGACCGCATGACCGCGCCGATCTCGACGGGCGGCAGGTAATTCGGCGCGTCGTTCGCCCAGCCGCGCATGGCTGGGTCGACCGACCAATACTCGGTCTTTATGAGGAATTCACCATCACCGATCTCGGGTACATCGGCGTCTTCGACGGTGAAGTGATCCGCCTCCGGAACGCCCTTCGGGCGGCTGGATAGAATGACCCGTCGGTTCGTTGGCTGTGCGTTCATGACCGGATGTCCCTTCAGACGGTGCTAGGCGTTGACCGTGAGCATGATGCGACCGAAATGCTTGTTTGCGGCGGCGCGCGCCAGTGCGGCGGGTGCTTCCGAAATATCGAAGGTGCTGTCGATCGGCATCTTGAATTTGCCGGCGTCGAGCGCATCCCACAAATCCGCGCGCGCGCGCCGGAATACCTCGGCATGCTCCTCCAGCGAACGAGTGCGGCCGGTGGTGCCGATATAGGTCAGGCGCCGTTCGGCATGCATGTTGAAATCGAACTCCGCGACCTCGCCGCCGAGCCGGCCGACATTGATAATGCGCCCGTGGATCTTCGTCGCCGCCATGTTCTGGTTGGCCGCATAGCCGGAGATCTGGTCGATGATCAGATCGACGCCCTTGCCGTCGGTCGCCTCGAGGACCTGGTCGACCCAGCCCGGATCGCTGGAATCGAGCGCCAGGTCGGCGCCGAACTCGGTGAGCCTTCCGCGCCGTTCGGCGTTGGTCGAGGTGCCGATCACCAGGCTGGCACCCAGATGTTTGCCGATCTGCATGCCCATGATGCCGACCCCGGTGCTGCCGCCCTGGATCAGGATCGACTGACCCGCCTGGAACTCACCATTGGTGACGATGGCGTCATGCATCGTCAGGAAGGCCGACGAAATCGTGCCACCCTGGATGAGGTCCATATGATCGGGCACGGGCAGGGTCCGTCGGTAGTCGGAGACCGCATACTCGGCCCAACCTCCTGCACCGACACCCATCACGCGGTCGCCGAGCGCGATCCCGCTGGTCTCCGATCCCACTTCGACGACTTCACCACAGAAAGCCGCGCCCATGACCTTCGCCTCGCCGCCGACGTGTCCGTAATTCTTGCCCTGGGTGGTCAGCAAATCCGAGCGGTTCACGCTGCAACTGGCGACCTTGATGATCACCTGCGTCGGCTTCATCTCGGGTCGATCGACCTCGGCGATCTCGACGCCGTTTTCGGCGAGCACAACGGCCTGCATCTTGTTGTCTGACATGGTTTATCTCTCCTCTGGTGCCCCTGAATTTGCACGGCGCATTGTTACATTCGATGAGTATATCTGTTCCGAACAGTAGCTCTGCTCGTTGAGCTAACGACAAGATGACAGCCTAAACAGGCCGTCGACAAACGAGTTATCTTGAGAGATCACACAAGGTAAATTAATCTGAAACGGCTATGTACGAACTCCCGCCACTCAATGGATTGCGCGCCTTCGAGGCCGCCGCCCGCAACCTCAGTTTCGCGAAAGCCGCAGAGGAACTGCACGTTACGCCGGCGGCGGTGAGCTATCAGATCCGTGCGCTCGAGACCAAGCTCGGGGTTAAGCTTTTCCGGCGGCTGAACCGCGCGGTTGTTCTGACGGACGCCGGTGCGCAAATATTCCCGGGGGTTCGCAGCAGTTTCGAGGGGTTGCACCGCACGGTCGCGCGGGTGGCGGCATCTGCTGTGTCGGATCGCGTCGTGACGGCGACAATCTCACCGCATTTCGCCGCGAAGTGGCTGGTGCCACGCCTGGCCAGTTTCATCGATCGCCATCCCGACATCGATTTGCGGATCGCCGCCAGTAACACGGTGGTCGACCTGGCCACGGACAGGGCAGACGTCGCGATCCGCTACAATCTCGGCGACAATGCGGGCCTGGTCGCGGAAAAGCTGATGGATGAGGCGGTGACACCCATGTGTAACCCCGAATTGCTGACCGGCGCGCACCCGATCCGTTCCCCGGCCGACCTGCGCCACCATACCTTGATCCATGACGATACATTGTCGCGTCACTGGCCCGATGCTCTGGCCTGGGCAAAATGGCTTGCACTTGCGGGTGAGCCGGAACGAGATGTCAGCGCGGGTCTGCACTTCGACCATTCCGATCACTGTATGGACGCCGCCCTGCAGGGGTCGGGGGTCATACTGGGGCGCCGTGCGATGGGCAGTCGCGATATAGAACTGGGGCGTCTCGTCGCGCCGTTCGATCTGCACCTGCCGTTCGAAGGCGGTATCTACAGTGTGACGACGCCGGAGAAGGCGAACAATCCCGACGTCGCCGCATTCCGCGACTGGCTGCGCGAAGAGGCGGCGGCCATGCGCCTGGGCCTTTCGGCGGGCGAGTAAAGCCGGTTTCAGGCCAGGCGGTAGAACGTTTCGGCAGTGTCGTGGAAGAACGCGCGTTGTTCCGCCGCCGTCCGGTCCGCCAGTGCCCCCCGACACAGGTTGACCACCTCGTCATAGGTGAGCATCAGCTTCTCGACGGGGAAATTGCTGCCGAAGAAACAGCGCTCGGCACCGAACATGTCGATCAACGTGTTGTATTGCCGTGCGACGGCCGCAAGCGGCCGGGGTGTTTCCCAGTTGATGACATTCGGGCCGGAACATTTCACCGACAGGTTGTCGAATTTTGCCAGCGGCTCGATTGCACGACGCCAGCTATCGAAGGTCCGGTCGTCGTCGCCCGTCAGCAGGCCGCCATGGACGAGGCAGAAGCGCAGGCCTGGGTGGCCGGCGACGAGTTCGGCGAAGATGTCGAACTGGTTGGCGAAGCCCTGCAGCTCGAAGTGCACATCCCGCGCCTCGAGCGCCTCCAGTCCACGCCTGAATTCCGGCGACATGCAGAAGTCCGGGCGGTCGACGACCTGCCAGACGGCCTTGTCGGGATGCCAGGCGACCACATGGCGGATGCCGCGGAAGTTCGAATATTCCAGATGCCCGTCCAGCACCTCGCCGATGTCGTCCCCGGCGATGTTGGCGTGGCCGACAATGCCGTGGGGAAAGCCGTGTTCGTCGGCCACACTCTGCAACCACCGGGTCTCGCCCACATGGTCGGGCGGATTGTAATGGGCCTGTTCGTGAACCGACTTGACCACATTGTTGTCGCCGAAATCGGCCAGCAGATCGTCGATCAGATAGTCCCGGCGCAGCAGCTCATACTCGGGACCGAAAATCTTGGGCGATGGGGGTGCGGTCAGCCACGGATAGTTCGCCACCACCCAGATGTGATGATGGGTGTCGATGATCGGGCCGTCATACATCGCCCCGGCTACCAGCCTGCGCGTTCGAGGTTCTCCGGCCCGGGTTCCAGCTCGCCGGCGTGAATTTGCCGCGCCATCTCGGTGATGCCCGCGCAGACGGGCGCCGGGCGGCCGGCCCGGGCGCACTCCTCGGCGACCAGGCCCTGGATCATGTCGGTCTCGCATTGGCGGCCCTTCATGAGGTCCTGCAGGCTGGTGTTGACCGGCCCCGGCCCGATGTCGTCCAGGATCCGGTCGAGCAGGGTCTCGAGCAGATTGTTGGTGTTGTTGACGTCCTCCGGCTTCAGGCCGAAGACCGGTACGACCTTGTAGTCGAGGGTCTGGCCGGCGGCCAAAGCCTCCTCGCCGGCCTGGAGGAACCATCTGCGCGCCCGCGCGGCATATTCGGGGCCGTTCTGCTGCAGGACCTGCTCGGGCGTGCCGCCCAGGACCGCCATCGAGCCCATGATCATCGCGTTGACGATCAGCTTCACCCATTTCGCCGACAGAATCTCGTCGATGACCTCGACCGACCCGGTGTGGCTGCACAGCTCGGCGACCAGTTCGATATGGCGCGCCTGGGAGGGATCGAAGGCGCCGACGCCGAACCAGGTATGATCCTTGGCTGTGCTGCGCTGGACGGTGCCGGGATCGAACAGCTGGGAGGCCAACTCGATGACGCAGCCCAGGGTTCGTTCGACGCCGACGATCTCGGCGATGGTTTCCGCCGTCATGGCATTCTGGACGCCGACGATCACGCCGTCGTCGGCAAGATGGGGCTCGATGAACTTCGTCAGCCAGGCCGCGTCATAGGCCTTCGAGACGAGCAGCACGACGTCGAACTTCTCGGTGAAGGTGCACACGTCGGACAGGTGAAAGGCGTTGGCCGGGACGTTGATGGTGTCGTGGGTCTTGCTGGTGATGGTCAGCCCGTTGGCCCGCATCGCCTCGACATGCTCGGCCCACATATCGATCATCGTGATCTCGATGCCCGCGCGGATCAGGTCGCTCGAGATGACGCTGCCGTTGGCACCGGTGCCCAGCACGGCAATTTTCTTGTCGGCAATTATTTCGTTCATATCCCCACCCCTGTTTTTGTTGGCCGTCGCAATCGAGGGCGTCTCTACGATACCGATCTGCGAAACGGAATCCCATCATCACGAGATAGCAGTCGCAATGATGTGTTTGGGGGGCTGGAGATGGTACCGGCTGCGGGAATCGAACCCGCGACCTGCGGATGACAAACATGTCAGGTGACTCTCGGCCGCCGTTCTTTAATCCCGGGTCGCCTGGCCGTTGGCATAGAATTCCCGCCGTTCGAGCAGGTCAAACAGTTCATCTGTACGTCCGGATTCGCGAAGCAGGCCGAAGAGTTCGTATTCCGTGGCCGTGAGCAGACCGGCACGGTTCTCCTCGCGCCGCATATAGGCAATCGCCTGATCGATGGTTGCCACGGCTTTGTTATACTCGCCAAGTTCCGCTTGTGCGGCGGCCAGGGTGGCCAGGTTTTTCGACGATGTCTGGCGCTTCAGCGCGTCCTGGGCCCACCGGGCGGCTTGGGCCCCATCGCGGACGGTGAAGTCGGATGACGTGGCCAGGATCCAGGACATCGCATTCATCGCTTCGACCAGCCCACGTTCGGCTGCCTTGCGATACCAGGAAACGGCCTCGGCATCGCTCTGCTCTACGCCGCGCCCGTGTTCATAGGCGATGGCGAGATTGTAGGCCGCGCGCGCATCGTTCTGGGCGGCTGCGCGCCGGTAGTAGAATGCGGCGAGAGAATAGTTTCGGCTCACGCCTTTGCCCTGGGCGTACATCGTGCCGATGTTGTTCATCGATTTGACGTGGCCCTCATCGGCCAGCTGGGACCAGATCGCCGCCGCCTTTTCGTACTCGCGGCGATAATAGGCTTCGTATCCGCGTTTGAAGGCTTCGGCCTGATCCACCCCCATTGAATTGGTCCACCGTGTATTTTAGC
>JAQCFD010000120.1 GCA_027618305.1 Pseudomonadota bacterium | reverse complement strand
ATGGGCGATCTCGGGGATGGATTGTTCGAACATCACCCCCAGATCCTTGACGAAGGCCGCTTCCAGCGCCGGTTCCGCGCCCGCATCCAGTTGGGCCGCCACCGACAGGGACATGCTCCGCAAGGTCGACAAATGGGCGTGCAGCCGGCCGATCGCCGCGGCGGCCATTTCGGACGGATTCTCGCCCGCCACCCGCACGAACTCCTTCAGCAGCGCAAAGGCGCTCAAGAACCGGTCCGGCCCGCTGCGCTCGAAGGCGAGCTCGGCCGTCACCTGGCGCCAGCCATTGCCCGCCTCGCCCACCAGCATGCCCGCGGGCACGAACACATCGTCGAAAGTGACTTCGTTGAATTCTTCATCACCAATCATGTTGCGGATCGGCTGCACGGTCACACCGGGCAACGACAGGTCGATGACAAACTGGGTTGTCCCGCCATGGCGGTTCTCGCCCGCGTCACCGGTGCGCAGCAGCGCGATCATGTAGTGGGAATGCTGGGCGTAGGTGGTCCAGACCTTGCGGCCGTTGACGACCCAACCCTTCTGGCCGCCCACCTCTGCAGGTTCGGCCTTCGAGCGGATCGAGGCGAGATCGGAGCCGGAATCCGGCTCGCTCATGCCGATGCAGAAATACGTCTCCCCGGCCGCGATCCCCGGCAGCAGCATGTCGCGTTGTTCGTCCGTGCCGAACCGCAGGATCAGCGGCCCGCTTTGGCGCTCGGCGATCCAGTGCGCGGCCACGGGCGCGCCGGCGGCCAGCAGTTCCTCAATCACCACGTAACGCTCCAGCGCACTCCGGCAGGGTCCATAAGGCGCGGGCCAGGTCATGCCCAGCCAGCCGCGCGCGCCCAGCTTGCGCGAGAAGTCCGCGTCGAACCCGACCCAGGACCGGGCCCGCGCCGGGACCAGGATATCGGCGGCCTCGGCCTCCAGGAATGCACGCACCTCGGCACGCAACGCATCCGTGCCGGGCGGCAATTCGCATGGTTCGAATGAGAATGATCGCATGTGAAGCGCTCCGAACATCAGTTTAGCGAAACAGCGCGGGTTTGCTTAGCAAAACGCAAAGTCTTGTGCCGCGCACGACACTGATGACGGCTTGCCTCAGAATGATACGTTATATATTAACTCGTATTGTTATATCGTTACCTTACGCGCCGGTTCGTCCCCGTTCCGGCACCATGACGAGTAGACCGATGACGATTGAATTGATGCCGCTCGACGACATGGCGCCCGACGCGCCGGGGGACATTTACGTCGGCGCGGTCGCATCCTTGGCAGTGTCACCATCGAACACTGTGGATCATGGCCACACTTTCGAGGATCGCCGTCCGCTCGGGGCGTTGAAGGCGTTGTGCCTGCTCGGGCAGATGTGGCCTCATGAAATGTCGGCCGAAGGCGTCTTCTGGATCGATACGCAGCCGGACATCTGCTTCAAAATTCGCATCGCCGACGGCATCGCCGCCTACCGCCCGGCCGGCTACTGGATGGCGAGCCGCCTCCAGGCCGACGCCCTGCCGCCATCGATATCCGAGGCCATCACAAGCCGCGCATGGGACCCGGTCTATGGCGACCGAACCCAGCAGATACGATTCACGGACGCCGGCGACGACTGGCGCCGCATCCACGACATGCTCGCGCGATGCCTGACGGACGGACCCGACGGCTTGTCGGCCGCAGCGCATCCCTGAGAAATGACGACGGACGGGCGGCCGTTCCAGCGGCGCCCGGAACCCAACCACATTCGAGAAGAAAACCTGACGAGGAGAACTCACCAAAATGTCGTTCAACAGCAACTATCGCGGCTACGACCTCAATACCGGCTTCATCGAGGAAGCCCACCACAACAACCCGCGGCGCCTCTACAGCGCCACCGGGGCCGACTGGCAGTATCGCGTCGATCACGAACGCATGCGCCAGGAACGTTTGGAGCGCGCCCGGGCCGAGATGGAAGCCGATGATCTCGGCGCCCTCATCGTGTTTGCGGGCGCGAACATCCGCTACCTCACGGGCTCCTACCAGGGCAACTGGAAATACAACATCAACATCCGCTACGCCGTCATCCCGCGCAATGGCGATCCGTATCTCTTCGAGACCGCCGGTTCGGACATGCACAACGCGATGCTCGACCTGCCCTGGATGAAGGACCGCATCCGCCCGGCCATGACCTGGCAGTGGGCCGAGGGCGCGGTCAGCGAGATGGCCGACAAGATGGTCAACTCGTGCATGGAAGTGCTCAAGGAGCATGGCGTCGAGAAAGAGAAGATCGGCGTCGACAATCTCGACTTCCCGGCCCTGCATTCCTTCGAGAAGGCGGGCCTGCGCATCGTCAACGGCTGGCCGGCCATGTCGCGCGCGCGCGTCGTGAAGACCGTCGACGAGATCGAACAGATCAAGATGTCCGCCGCCATCGGCGACGCGGCCATGTGGCACATCAAGCATGAGTGGCTGCGCCCGGGCGTGACCGAACGCCAGGTCGAGGCCGAGGTTCACAAGTTCATGCTCGATCGCGGCTGCGAGATCATCTACGACATCATCGTCGCCTCGGGCGGCAACACCAGCCCGTACCGCCGTTGGGCGACCGACAAGATCGTCCAGCAGGGCGACCTCATGATCGTCGACATCAACGCCGTGGGACCGGGTGGCTACTATGTCGACTTCGTGCGCACGTTCAAATGCGCCGGCAAGATGACCCAACAGGAGATCGACCTGTATCGGGAGACCTATGACTCCCTGTATGCGGGCATGGAGAACCTGAAACCGGGCAATACGACGGCCGACGTGGTCTCCAAGTTCCCCGAGTATGACGACGACAAGTACGGCACGGTGACGCTCCAGCAGTTCGCGCACTCGATCGGCATCACCCTCTACGAGGGCATGTGGATGAGCCGCGCCTACTCCCTGAAGTATCCGGCGGAGATCAAGGAGAACATGTACTTCGCCATCGAGACCTTTGCCGGTCACCCGGGCCTTCCCCAGACCTGTCGTTTGGAGGAGAACGTGCTTGTGGGCCCGGACGGCCCCGTCATCTTCACGAAGATGGAGCATATGGACGAGGCGGTCGGCGACTATAGGGTCGGTGACTTCCACCATCCCTCGCTCGCAGGCTATCCGACACACAAGTAGGTGTCGGAAGAGCCCCGCCGCATGGAACGGAACCCACTGATCGTGGTTTCGTCGAGGATCGATACTGCCGCGCGCCAGGCAAACGCGCGCGGCAGCGTCACCGCCGACCACTCGAATATCGCGACCGCTCTGCGACATGCAAAGGAGGCCGACGTCGGCTGCGCGATCGTCGACTGTCACGACGACGCGTCGGAAGCCGCCGCCCGCGAGGCGGGTGGCTATTGCGTGCGTTCGGACCTCAGCGAACTTCCCCCGACCCACAACTACAAGCTGCCGTCGGGCCTCGCGCGCGTCGCCCAGACCGTCACGCGCTTCGACAGGTTCTGCAACCACGACCTCATCATTCACATGCCGGAGCATTTCGCGGACATCGACGCCCGCTACCTGCGCGCGCTGATGTACCCCCTGGCGTCAAACGATGTCGCGATGGCAACCCTCGCCGGCCCGGTATCGCCGGACCTGGACGACAACGCGCCGAAAATCTCGGTCGCGTGGAACGAGGATCGCACGGTCTACGTGATGCCCGAAGCCAAGGTCGGCACCATCGGACAATTCTCGCGTGACGCCGCCAAGCTCGAAACCGGCGACGTCTGCGCGCACATCCCGGTATATCTGTACCGGCGTTCCGCACTCGACCGGATCGTTCGCGAGCCGCCATCCGACCGCGAGCTCGAAGAGGATATCGAGGCCATCCGGGTCCTCGATCTGGGCCTGCGCGTCGAGGCGCTGTACGTGCCCGACGGCCCGAAGGCCCTGGTTGCCGATCCGACCGCCATCTACGACTGAACACACCGGCCTGCAGGGACGGGTTTCCAACCCGCCCGTCAAACCATCGTCATGCCCGGACTTGATCCGGGCATCTCTTCAGCCGACGGACGACCAGATACGCGGATCAAGTCCGCGTATGACGGGATGGTTGGTGCGGACGTCTTCCTCACCAACGCTATACCTGAACCCGCCCGCGCGCTCTGATTTCGCCGGCCTGTCCAGGCGGGTCACAGACCCGCCCCCTACACTTCCCTCGAACAACCGACCGGTCTAAAACCGGTTCCTACGGCCTCGACGCGGCCGCAACGGAGGAAGCCATGAGCGATTTTCTGATCTACGAGCAGGACGGCGCGGTCGTCACCCTGACGATGAACCAGCCCGATGCGCGCAACCCGCTCTCGGGCGAGAGCCAGTATGAGGCCTTTCTAGACGCCACCGACCGGATCAGCCGCGACGACGGCGTCAAATGCGTCATCCTCACTGGCGCGGGCAGCGCCTTTTCCGCCGGCGGCAACGTGAAGGACATGCGCGACCGCAAGGGCCTGTCGGAAGGCGGCCCCTATCAGATCCGCAACAACTACAAGCGCGACATCCACAACATCCCGCTCACCCTCTACAACCTCGAGGTGCCGACCATCGCCGCCGTGAATGGTGCTGCCGTGGGCGCGGGCTGCGATCTCGCCTGCATGTGCGACATCCGCATCGCTTCGGAAAAGGCGCGTTTTGCCGAGAGCTTCGCCAAGCTGGGCATCATCTCCGGCGACGGCGGGGCCTTCCTGCTGCCCAAGCTGGTCGGCATGTCCAAGGCCGCCGAGATGACGTTTACGGGGGACATGATCGGCGCCGAAGAGGCGCTGGAATGCGGCCTCGTCTCCCGCGTGGTGCCCCCCGAGAGCCTGATGGACGAGGCGCATATTTTGGCCGGCAAGATCGCCGCCAACCCGGGCCATTCCCTGCGCATGTCCAAGAAGCTGCTGCGCGAGGGCGTGCATTCGCGCCTCGAGACGGTGCTCGACATGGCCGCCGCTTTCCAGGCCCTGGCCCACCACACGCCCGAGCATGACGACGCGGTGAACGCGCTGATCAAGGCGATGGAGAAGAAGTAGGGCACCGAGCCGTCGTCCTTCGACAAGCTCAGGACGAGGAGGGTTGAGAAAGCCCTCATCCTGAGCTTGTCGAAGGGCGAGGGCGGCAACCAGAAAAAGCCCTCACCCTGAGCTTGTCGAAGGGCGAGGGCGACGACCAGTAAACGCCCTCATCCTGAGCTTGTCGAAGGAGAGGGCGACACCCTCATACTTCGACAGGCTCAGTATGAGGATGATCGGAAGCAGGAGAAGAAAATGCCCCACATCACCACCGACGACGGCGTAAAGCTCTGGGTCGAGGAACATGGAAGCGGGACGCCAATCGTCTTCGCCCATGAGTTCGGCGGCGACATCCGCAGCTGGGAGCCGCAGCTCCGCCATTTCGCGCGCAACTACCGCACCATCGCCTTCAACGCGCGGGGCTACCCACCCAGTGACGTGCCCGAGGACGTCTCGATGTACGGCCAGTTCCGGGCGGTGGACGATATCCTCGTCGTGCTCGATGGGCTGGGCATCGACAAGGCCCATATCGTCGGGCTGTCCATGGGCGGGTTCGCGGCGCTGCATTTCGGGTTCCGCCACCCCGACCGGGCGCTGTCCCTGACGGTCGCCGGCGCGGGCTACGGCGCCCACCCGGACGTGCACGCGCAGTTCGCGGACGAAACCAGGGAGGTCGCCTCGCGGATCGAGGCCGACACGATGGCCGAGTTCTCGAAGATCTACGCCATCGGCCCGACCCGGGTGCAGTATGCCAACAAGGACCCGCGCGGCTGGGAGGCCTTCTCGAAGGAACTCGCCGACCATTCGACGACGGGCTCGGCGAACACCATGCGCGCGGTCCAGGGCGGGCGGCCCTCCCTCTATGACTTCGCCGGGGAGATGCAGGCCCTCGAGGTGCCGACCCTGATCATGAATGGCGACGAGGACGACCCGTGCCTCGATGTGGGCCTGTTCATGAAGCGCAACATCCGCTCGGCCGCACTCGTGCTGCTGCCGCGCTCGGGCCACCTGATCAACCTGGAGGAGCCGGGCCTGTTCAACCAGCAGCTGGGTGATTTCCTGGCCCGGGTGGACGCCGGCCGCTGGGAGATGCGCGACCCACGCTCGATGACCACGGATATCCTTTGGACACCGGACAAGTAAGGCGCGGCCTACTCGGGATCCTTGAAGCCGACCACCACGAGGTGGAACGCCGGATCACCGATGCGGTGCGCGTCCTCGTAACGGTAAACGCCCGCGCGTGTCGGGTGGTAGACGTCCACCCTGCGATCGGGATGCGCCCGGTCCGGTCCCGCGGCCGCATGTCCGGGCAACAGGTTCGGCGTGGGCACAAGGCTCAGGAGCTGCGGCGGGGCCTGCTGAGCCTGTTGCGGCACCTGGTTGGGTGTCGGGGTGGCCTGCGGCTGCAACCCCGGCGTTGCCTGCGGGTTCGGTGTCGGTGTTATCCCCGGCGCTTGCTGCGGCGCCTGCGCTGCCTGCGGTTGCAATCCCGGCTGGACCTGCACGGGCAATGGAGCTTGCTGAACCTGTTGCGGCAGAAGGCCCGGTGCCGGCGCCTGAAGCCGGACCCATCCGATCCCGACGGCACTGGCAGTCAGGCTGCCATCGGGGTTTAGGAGAGGCGAAGGTCGGTGATCAGAAATCACCTTGGCAACCCTGTAAGGCATCGGTTTTGACGTCAAGCCGGAGGTCGTTGAATGCGTCGGCATGAGATAGAACCAGCCATCAGGATTGGTGCCGTAATTCGGTGACGAAGCCGGCGCCGGCGCAGCCGCCATGTTGGCCGAAGGAAGTCCGAGCGGATCGACGCCGCCCACGCTGGCCGTTCCGCCCACACCGCCCGCCGGCGCCACTACAAAGAGTTTCTTCTGATAGGCCGCCTTCTTGGACGTCGTCGCAGAGCAATCCTTTCCGGACTTCGTCACGCAGGCGAATCCGGTCGACGGAACAGCGATTACGGCCAGCGCCAACACCATCACAAGCCTGCAGAAACACACGCGCATCCGATCTCTCCGTCAAAATCCGTAAACGACTTGCAACCAGCCGCGATAATCGTCATCCCCGCCATCGTCGAGCAGCCGGTCAGGTATCTCATTGGAGATACGCCGCCCCACGACGGTGCGCAACTGCACATCATCCCAGGCCAGGCTCAAACCCAACCCGGCGGATTGCACGGTGAAGCTCTGATCCTCGACGCCCGGCACAACCACATTCCCCCGGAACTCCTTGGCATGGGTCTCGATCGAGCCGATATTGTAGAAAGCCGAGAGCTGAAGTTTTCCGCCGAAAGTCCTCGACGGCACATTGTACCTCAGGTCCATATGCAGGCGCTCGCCCTCGTCGCCCAGGATTTCGCCACTGTGATATCCCGGAAAGTCATAGGGTCCGCCAAAACTGATCGACTGGCTGCTGTCGAGACGCTTCGAGGCAAATTGTCCTGCGATTTCCACAAAGGTTTGCCAGGGTCCCGCGATATGCTGCAGGCGGGACAGGTTCCAGGTCAGCCGTGCAAAATCGCCCTGGGTATTCGCGGTCTGTGCGTCCTCAAGGCGGTAGGCGGCAAAACCGTCGAGGTCGAGATGCCCGACGACACCTTCGAAACTGAACTTGTTCGTCCCGCCGCCCCAAAGGCGATCGGCGTGATCGCCCGTCAGTCTCAGATGCGCCGTATCGACCTCCCGGTCGGTCACGGTTCCCGTGGCGTCCGCATCGTAAAGCCACTCGCGGCCAAGCCGCACTTCGCCATACAGATTGGTCTGTCGGGACCGGACAACGGGATGATATCCGTAAACGGACACATCCTGCGTTTCTCCCTCCAAGCCGTTCAGGCCATCCGTACGATAGTCCAGCATGCTGAGCGCCGCGCCAACACGGCTGCCATTGAAGAAGAGCGGCAGGCTACCGTCGATGAAGCCGTAGAGGCTCCCTTCATCACTGGCATTGGCACCGAGTGAAACCTTGTCACCTCGCCCCAGCGGGCTGTTGACGTCAATCGTCGCCCCGGCGCGGTACTCACCGCTGAAGCTGCTGCCGAAATTGTCGGCATAGACATGTCCCGTGACCAGCCCGGAATCCTTGGGGTGGATTTCGAAATTCGCTTCCCCGGGCGTCTCGGCGGGATAGATCGTGCTCTCTGAACCCGCCACACCGGGAAGATCGTTCGTTAGCAGAATGGCCCGTTCCTGTTTGTCCGCAGACAAGGCCGACCCCGGTTCGAGAATCTGATCGAGCTGGCGCAGGATCACGTCGTCATCGACACGTTCGCCGGAACGCCCGAGCCGGATCCCGTCCTCCGCAATCCGCCCCTCGATCACCTTGAGAACAACCGTCGAGCCATCCTGTGATGGCTCGACGAAAACCCGTGCTGCAAATGCACCGGCCTCGCGCAATGCGGCTTCAATTCCGCCCGCCGCGTGGAGACACGCTGTCCCGGAATGATCCTCGGCTGCCAACTCCGCAGAGATGATCTCCCGAACCCGCTCCCCGGGCAGCCGGTGTTCACCCGTGACAATGCAGCCTCCCACACGGGTCTCTGCCTGCGCGGCACCCGCAAGAGCGTCTGCCGTCATTGTCGCCGCCACAGCAATAGCGGTACCGGCAAGTATCTGAAATAACTTCATTAAGGTTCATCCTGACAGCGTTGAACAGTACTGGTTCTATTCAAGACTTCATCCGAGAGCAATCGCCACAGGGACCCGGGAAGGCGGCCATGACACTCACCCGATCCCGTATTTCTTCGCCCAGCCGAGCCCGGCCAGCGTATCCCCGCGGGGCTTGTATTCCGCGCCGACCCAGCCGTCGTAGCCGGCGGCCTCCAGCATCCCGAACAGGAAGTCGTAGTTCATCTCGCCGTCGTCGGGCTCGTGGCGGCCGGGGACGCCGGCGAACTGCACATAGCCGGATTTGGCGAGGTAGCGCTCGATCTTGTCGGCGATGAAACCCTCCGACATCTGGGCGTGATACAGGTCGAACTGCACCTTCACATTGTCCATCCCGGCCTCCTCCACAATTGCGTGGCCCATGGCCTGGCCGATCAGGAAGTAACCGGGGTTGTCCGTCCGGTTCAGCGGCTCGATATGGAGCGTCATGCCCCGCGCCGAGGCCGCGACCGCGCCCGCGCGCAGGTTCGACAGCAGCGTCTGGCGGTGGGCCAACGGGTCGGCGTCGGCGGGCAGGGTGCCGGACATGACGTGGACCCGCGTGCAGCCCAGGGCCTCCGCACTGTCCATGGCGAGCTTGAGGTCGTCGGCGAACGCCGCCTCCTCGCCCGGAATGGCCGCGCGGCCGAACTTCGTGGCCTCGGTGTCGCCATAGGGCGTGTTGAGGAGCGTGCACTCCACGCCCGCCCGCTCCAGGCGCTTGGCGAGCTCGGTCAGGTCCTGGTCATAGGGGCGCTGGATCTCTACGCCGGGGAAGCCCGCATCGGCGGCCGCCGTGATCCGCTCGGGCAACGGCAGGTCGGGGAACATCATCATGATGCAGGAGGAGAATTTGAGCATTTACGTCATCCGGTGTTGGGTTCGGCGCGAGTTTAGCAAAGCCGCC
>JAQCFD010000119.1 GCA_027618305.1 Pseudomonadota bacterium | reverse complement strand
GAAGATTTCTACTACCGGCTGAATGTGGTGCCGTTCGAAATCCCGAATCTGACCGATCGGCGCGAGGATATTCCGAAACTTGCCGATCATTTCATGCGTCGCGCGTCGGAGCAGGCGGGCATGCCGCCGCGTCGGATCGGGCCCGATGCGATGACGGCGCTGCAGGCCCACAACTGGCCCGGCAATGTGCGTCAGCTGCGCAATGTGGTCGAATGGCTTCTGATCATGTCA
The DNA here is from genome assembly GCA_027618305.1 of Pseudomonadota bacterium. Classification (GTDB taxonomy): domain Bacteria; phylum Pseudomonadota; class Alphaproteobacteria; order UBA6615; family UBA6615; genus UBA8079. Next base: position 9,343 of record JAQCFD010000119.1, on the reverse strand, counting down.
CCCAGCGATTCAAGCGTTACCATCCGCCCGGAAATGTTGCCGCCGGAGATCATGGAGAAAACACCGACAGCGCTGCAGGGTGCCTCAAATACGGAGTTCCTGGGCTTGTCGTTGCGCGACGCGCGCGAAGAGTTCGAGCGGCAATATCTTGAGGCGCAGGTCAATCGGTTCAGCGGAAACATCTCGAAGACGGCGACCTTTGTCGGGATGGAGCGTTCAGCGTTGCATCGCAAATTGAAGTCGCTTGGCGTAAAAGGGCCCACCGTTCGCGGAATGGATTAGGCGGACAGTCGAACTGTTGAAAGATGCGCCCCCTGGTGGGGCTGGTTTCAGGGGAATCCCATGAAAGCGATTATTTGTGGCGGCGGTCAGGTTGGATCGAGTATCGCGCGCGAACTGGCCTCGGAACGTGTGGATGTCACCGTTATCGATCAAAGCCCGGAGCTGATCAGGCGTATTCGCGATACGCTGGATGTCACCACGATGGTTGGTTTTGCCTCGCACAGCGAAGTGCTTGAGGCGGCCGGCGCGCGCGATGCCGACATGATCGTGGCCGTCACGTTCGCCGATGAGGTGAACATGATCGCGTGCCAGGTCGCGCATTCGCTCTTCGATGTGCCGATGAAAATCGCCCGGGTGCGATCCCAAGCCTACCGCAATCCGATCTGGGCAGATCTCTTCTCGCGCGATCACATGCCGATCGATGTGATTATCTCCCCCGAAATCGAGGTGGCCCGGGCGATCAGCCGGCGGTTTACCGTACCGGGATCGTTCGAGATGATCCCGCTGGCCAACAACCGGCTGCGGCTGATTGGTGTTCGGTGCGAAGAGGAGTGTCCGATTCTCAACACACCGTTGCGTCAGCTGACGACGTTGTTCCCGGACCTGCGGTTGTCGATCGTGGGCATCATCCGCGAGGGCAAACCGATGGTGCCGTCCGGTGACGATCATCTGGAGCCGGGCGACGAGGTCTATATCGTCATCGACGCCGAACATGTGCCCCGTGCGATGGCGGCGTTCGGTCATGAGGAGAAAGAGGCACGCCGGGTCATCATCATTGGCGGCGGCAATATTGGCCAGAGTCTGGCGGCAGACATCGAGGAGCGCTTCTCCGGTATTACCGCCCGGGTGATCGAACTCAACAAGGGGCGTGCCGAAGAAGCGGCCAATGCGCTCAGCAAGACCACCGTCATTCACGGTGATGCCCTCGATCCCGATATCCTGGCCGAAGCCGGTGTCAGTCAAGCGAGCACGGTCGTAGCGATCACCAATGACGACGAGGTCAACATCCTCGCGTCGCTGCTGGCCAAGCGCTACGGGGCGGAACGCGCGGTCACGCTCGTCAACAGCAATACCTACAACCCGTTGCTGGCCCCCCTGGGGATCGATGTCGTGGTCAATCCCCGCGTTATTACGGTGTCGACGATATTGCAGATTATTCGCCGCGGCCGCATTCGCTCGGTGCATTCGATTGGCGAGAATTTCGGTGAGGTGATCGAGGCAGAGGCGCTGGAGACATCCAGCCTGATTGGCAAGGCGATCAAGGACGCAAAACTGCCGGCGGGCGTCATCGTGGCCTCCATCCTGCGCGATGATCAGGTTTTGATGGTCACAAAGGATACGGTGATCAACGTGGGTGACCGGATTGTCCTGTTTGCGACCAAGGATGCGGTCCGCAAGGTCGAGCGGATGTTCGCTGTTCGTCTGGAGTTCTTTTAGATCATCGGCATGTCCGGCAGCGGTTTGTCGTGACCAGGATGCAACGAGGAGTTGAATGTGCCGCGTGTTGCTTATGTGAACGGCCGCTATATCGAGCACCGGCGTGCGGCAGTGCATGTCGAGGATCGCGGGTATCAGTTTGCCGACGGTGTGTATGAGGTCATTCACCTGTATCGCGGGCGGCTGATCGACGAAGAACCGCATCTGGATCGTCTGGACAGATCCCTTGGTGAACTGCGTATCGCCTGGCCGGTGGCGCGCGCCGTGCTGGGATTGGCCATGCGGGAATTGGTCAGGCGCAACCGCTTTACGACGGGGCTGGTCTATATCCAGGTCACCCGCGGCGTGGCGCCGCGCGATCACAAGTTCCCGACGGACGCGCGCGCAGCGTTGGTCATGACCGTGCGCCCGATTCCGGAATTTCCCGCCGAGATGCGCGATGAGGGGGTCACGGTGGTGACGATCGATGACCTGCGCTGGGCCCGCTGCGATATCAAATCCGTGGCGCTGCTGCCAAATGTACTCGGCAAGCAGGCCGCGGCGGAGGCGGATGCCTATGAGGCTTGGATGTGCGATGCGGAAGGCTTTGTGACCGAGGGCACTTCATCGAACGCGTGGATCGTGACGGCAGACGGCACGCTTGTGACCCGCCCGGCGGGGCCGGATATCCTAAGAGGTATCACGCGCCAGGCGATTGCCCGACTGGCGGCGGAGATGGGCATAGGGTTCGAGGAGCGTAAGTTCTCACGCGCGGAGGCCCTGGAGGCGCGAGAAGCATTTCTGAGCAACTCCTCGCATTTTGTGACGCCCGTGACGCGTATCGACGACACGGTCATTGCCAACGGGAAACCCGGTTCTCTGAGCGCTGCGCTGCACGACCGATACGTGGAATTCATGAATTCGTCGCCGCTGGCCCTCGGCCGGGGATAAATCCGCGAAATCAGTGCAAGAAGGACTGGAAATCCGGTCCGGGAAGCCTAACGTATATAACCGTGTGTTCTGACGTTGCGAGCACATGCCGCAAAACAATCCGCACAGCGCATAAAACAACCAACACAAGAACAAAGCTGAGGTGAATAAGATGGCTGCAGAACGGTCACAGAATGTTCAGGACGTATTCCTCAATAACATTCGCAAAAACAAAACTCCCGTCACGATCTTTCTCGTCAATGGCGTAAAGCTGCAGGGCGTCGTGACATGGTTCGACAATTTTTGTGTCTTGCTGCGCCGTGATGCGCACTCGCAACTTGTCTATAAACACGCCATATCGACGGTGATGCCGTCGATGCCGATCCAGCTCTTCGAACCGGAGACGGACGAGGACGACATCGAAGCGGTTGAGTAACCGCACGTCTTGAGCACCAAAGACTATTCAATGACGGAAGAAACCGGCGCGGCACCAACACGAACCTTGGTGCTCCAGCCGGTTATTCGCGGCAATACCGAAGCCAGTGGCGGACGTAGTGCGGACACGCTTCTCGACGAGACGGCGGGGCTCGCGCTTGCGATATCGCTGGATATTGTCAGCATGCGGGTCGTTCCGCTCAGTCGGCCGCGTCCCTCGACGCTGTTCGGCGGTGGCGTGGTCGAGGAAATCCATGATCGTATCGAGGCCGACGAGATCGGGCTCGTCATCGTCGGCAGAGCGCTGACGCCGGTCCAGCAACGCAACCTGGAACGTGCCTGGGAGTGCAAGGTGATCGACCGGACCGGTCTGATCCTTGAGATTTTCGGGGAACGCGCCCGGACACGCGAAGGTCAACTACAGGTAGAGCTTGCCGCACTCAGTTACCAGCGTAGTCGCCTGGTTCGCTCGTGGACCCATCTCGAACGTCAGCGTGGCGGGTTCGGGTTTGTGGGTGGTCCCGGCGAGAGCCAGATCGAGATCGATCGGCGGTTGATCGACGACCGAATTATCCGTCTCAAGCGCGAACTCGAGCAGGTCCGCCGCACCCGCGGTCTGCATCGGCGTGCACGCGCACGCGTGCCGTACCCGTTGATTGCACTTGCGGGCTACACCAACGCCGGAAAATCGACGCTGTTCAACCGGATCACGAATGCGGATGTGTATGCCGATGATATGCTCTTCGCGACCCTCGATCCGACCATGCGGCAAATCGTGTTGCCGTCGGGTAGAACGGCGATCCTGTCCGATACGGTCGGATTTATTTCGGATCTGCCGATGGCTCTGGTGGCCGCCTTTCGCGCCACACTCGAAGAGGTGACGGCGGCCGATGTGATCGTCCATGTCCGCGATTGCGCCGACCCTGACACCGACGCCCAGCGGCAGGATGTCGAGACCATTCTCGATAACCTGCTGGCGGGTGTGGAACGCGGGCCTGACGATGACAGTGAGGAGAAGGGCCCGCCCGCGCGGTTGGAGATTCTAAACAAGATCGACCTGATCGATGCCGATGAGCGCGCGTTTCTGGCCGACCGGGCGCAACATAGCGACGATGTGGTGATGTTGTCGGCCGAGACAGGGGAAGGCTGCGCAGCGCTCCTGGCGCGGCTTGACGCCATTCTCGCGGAGGACGAAAGCGTCGAGACCTTCGATGTTTCATTTTCAGACGGCGCCGCGCTTGCCTGGTTGTACGAGAAGGGCGAGGTCATAAAGCGGGATGACAGCGGTGGAAATTCGCGGATCACCGTGCGCCTGGCGCCGCGCGATGTGGCGCGATTCCGCCGCCGGCTGGATACGGGGGTTGTACCGGAATGAACCACACGCACCCGGATATGACGCGGGTCGGGGAACTGATTGCGACCGCCGCGGCAGAGATCATCCTGCCGCGTTTTCGCGCCCTCAAGGACGGTGAAATCGATGAGAAGGACGGCGGTGAGTTGGTTACCATCGCCGATATCGAGACCGAGGCGTGGCTCACCCAGCGCCTGCCCGAGCTGGTGCCGGGCAGCACGGTGGTCGGCGAGGAGGCGGTGTTCGCCGATAAATCGGTATTTGACCGCCTGTCTTCGCACGATCCGGTCTGGGTCATCGACCCCGTGGACGGCACCTGGAATTTTGCGAACGGTCATTCAACATTTGCGGTCATCGTGGCCTACGTCATCCGCGGCGTGGTTCAGGCCGGGTGGATCTATGAGCCTGTTTCCGAGACGCTCGCGGTCGGCGCGCGCGGTGACGGTGTTTGCCTGAACGGGGAGAAGGTCGCGCTGGGGAAGGTCGAAACCGAAACCGACTTCGTCGGCACGGCGGCCCGGTATCTGCGAGAGCGCGCCGAAGACGCGCCGGAGACGGTCCGGGAGGTCTTCCGGCCGCGCTGTGCCGGCCACGAGTATGTCCAGATATTGTCGGGTGAGCGGGCGTTTTCGGCATACACGAAACTGTTGCCGTGGGATCACGCGGCCGGAACATTCCTGGTCCGCGAGGCGGGCGGCCACAATGCGTTGCTGGATGGCGGGGACTACGATTTGACCCAGCCGAAGGGCGATATGCTGACGGCACGCAGCCACGAGGTGTGGCAGAAAATATGCGCGGTGATGACCCCGCGAGATATCGAATAGCGGAACCAGAATTGGGGAGGGACGGATGTCCGGTCAGGTGAAGGCAGCGTTTATTGGTCTTGGTGTCATGGGGTACCCCATGGCGGGGCATCTGCGGACCGCAGGCCATACCGTGTCCGTCTACAACCGCACCGGAACGAAGGCCGACGCCTGGGTCCGCGATGGCGGCGGGTCAGCCCATCCCACGCCGCGCGAAGCCGCCCAGGGGTGCGATATCGTGTTTGTCTGTGTCGGCAATGACGATGACGTGCGCAGCGTGGTGCTGGGGGACGACGGCGCGCTGGCCGGCATGACAGCGGGGACGATCCTTGTGGATCACACAACCGCGTCGGCCGACCTGGCCCGCGAACTGGCGGAGATTTGTGCCGGGCGCGATATCGGATTCCTCGACGCGCCGGTCTCCGGCGGCCAGGCCGGCGCCGAGAATGGTGCGTTGACCGTGATGGTTGGCGGCACGCCCGAAATATTTGCGCGCGCGAACCCGGTGATTGACGCCTATGCGCAGGCTTGCACGCTCATTGGGCCGACCGGATCGGGCCAGCTTGCCAAGATGGTCAACCAGATTTGCATCGCGGGCGTGGTCCAGGGCCTGTCGGAAGCGATGAACTTCGGCATGAAAGCGGGCCTCGATATGGAAAAGGTGATCGGCACCATTTCAAAAGGTGCCGCCCAGTCCTGGCAGATGGAAAATCGCTGGTCGACCATGGTGGACGGCCATTTTGAGTATGGTTTTGCGGTCGACTGGATGCGCAAGGACCTCGGCATCTGCCTGGCCGAGACGTCACGTAACGGCGCTCGGCTGCCGATGACCGCGCTGGTCGATCAATTTTATGCTCAGGTGCAGGCCCGGGGCGGAGGTCGCTGGGACACATCGAGCCTGCTGCACCTACTGTCGAACGACTAACGGACGGCGGGGGCTTCCAGCGCTGCAAACAGGGGCTCGAGTTGTGCCGCGTAGGGGCGCCAGCGCTCCATCGATGAACGATAGATAGGCTGGCGCACCTGCGCATTGCTGCGGGTACGCACGTTGCGCGACATCTTGTGGAAGTCCAGGCATCCGGGCTCCCAGTTCAGGCCGCAGAAGGTCACCATCCGGCGTGACCATTCCTCCTGTTGGTCGACCAGATCCTCGTATTTCACATCGAGAATGCGGCCCGGAAGGACGTCATGCCAATGCGCCATCAGCCGCTCATATTGGCGGTAATAGCGCCCCAGGTTGGTCAGGTCGTAGGAGTAGGGGTGGCTGCCGAAGAAGTCGCCGAAGAATATGGACAGGCAGGTGTCACGCGGGTCGCGCCGGCAGTGGATGATCTTCGCGTTGGGAAACAGCGTCGCGATCAGGCCGACATGATGGAAGTTCCCGGGCATCTTGTCGGTGATGCGCGCAGCATGGGGGGCGACCCGTCTCAGGACGCCCAGAAAGCGATCGGCGACATCCTTGCTTGAATCATGGGTGAGGGCGTCGATACAGGCGGGATAGCTTCGGCTGTCGTTCATCTGCACGGGCAGCTTGTCGGCGAGCTGAAGCATCTCCTCGCGCTCTCCCGATCCATGCACACGGGAGTGACTGGCCAGTATCTGCTCGACCAGCGATGTGCCCGAGCGCGGCATGCCAAGGATAAAAACCGGCACGTCGGACGGGTTCCCCCAATCCGTGGTGCGTTCGAAATGTTGCCGATCGAAGCTGTCGATCAACTGATCGATATGCCCGGCATAGCTCCGGATATCGAAGACCACATCCTTGAGCAGGTTGCCGTTCCGGTAATGATCGAATGCGTCGGCATAGGCCCCCGCATTATGACAGCCGGCCCCGGCGGCCATGTGCAGAACCGCGCGCCGTTCGGGGGAGGCGTCATCGGCCTCGATGGCGGATATCAGACCGCTATATTGCGCGTCGCCGGGCACGAGTTCTTTCAGGTTGGCCAGTTCGCGCAATGCGCCGGCGTGGCCCGGTGAGAGGGCGAGGGTCCGGTGAAGCCATCTTTTGGCGTCCGCGAAGTTGCCGGCATCGGTGAGGGCGCGCGCGCGACCGTAATGCGCCTCGACAGATGTCGGTTGCTGTTCGAGAACGGCATCGAAATCCGAAATGGCCCGTTGGCTTTGGCCGGCGCGATAGCGGGCCCAACCGAGGAGCAGGAGAGGTCGGATCGCGTCAGGATTCATCAGATGGGTGTCTTCGAGGATCGTGAGCGCGTCCTCGTGACGCGCAAGCCGGCTCAGCAGGCGGCCATACGCGCAATTCACCTCGAAACTCTGCGGGGCGAGTGCGTAAGCCTGTTCCAGGAATTCGAGCGCCAGTTGAAAATTTTCGACGTCGTAGGCATGGCGTCCCAGTTCGATGAGGGCGCGCGGATCCTCGGGGGCAGCGCGCTGCGCGCGTTCCAGGGTGGCAAAGGCCGCATTGCGGTCACCACGTTTCGCCAGCCAATGTGCGAGTATCATGGCGGCGCGATACTTCCGCTTTTGTCCCGTGCCGGGAATGGTCCGCACCAGCGCGCAGATGTCGGCCACGCGGGCCAGAACATGACGGGTGAGATTGCGGACCATATTCCGGCGCAACAGCCGCAATGCGATCCGCTGCAATTGGGTGGCCTCGGCGCGGTTGCCCATGGCGGCGCTTGTGCCGGCCAGCCCGAACAACGCTTCGTGGCTGCGGGGAGCGAGAATCCAAGCGTCACGAAACTGTTGATGGGCCGCGTCGTTGTTGTCCATGCGCCTTAAGCATTGTCCGAGCGCGACCCGGTAGGGTGCGAACCCGCGGCGCATATCCACGGCTCGGGACAGATGCGCGTGGGCCGTATCGACATCACCATTGCGCAGCGCGGTCATGCCGGAGAGAAACCAGGTGTCGGGCTGATCGGGATGAGAATCGATGAGCGACCGGCAGGTCTCACGCGCCTCGTTCAGGCGCCCGCCGCGCACGGCGTCGCGCGCATGGTCGAGCAGATCATTCAATCCGGGCGTGCCGGTGCTCCCGTCGAGAACGCTCATATCCATCGATATTCTCCCCGCTGTTCATATGGCACGCACCAGATGCGCGTGCGTTTGCATCGCGGGTTGAATGTAGGGAAACAAGATTAATGGGCGTTTGATTTTCCGTTGTATTTTAAGGGATTAGATGGATTTGTGGGTCACAGACCCTGTTTTTTCGCTTGCTGCCAGCGTTCTTCCAATACATCCAATCCAACCTTTTCCAGATCATCGCCGTCGGCGCGGATCGACGTCTCGACATGGCGGAATCGGCGCTCGAATTTTGCGTTTGTGCCGCGCAAGGATTCCTCCGGGTCGAGCTTCAGGTGACGGGCGAGATTGACGCAGGAGAACAACAGGTCCCCCATCTCATCGGCTATTCTGTCGGGGCTTCCGCCGCCGGCGATCTCAGCCTTCAGCTCGCCCAGCTCCTCGTCGAGTTTCGCGATGACGGGGACGATATCCGCCCAGTCGAACCCGCTGCGCGCGGCTCTTTTCTGGAGCTTCTCCGCGCGGGTGAGTGCGGGCAGGCCGATGGGCACATCGTCGAGCAAACCCGGCTCTTCACCCCGCGCGCGTGATCTGTCGGCGCGCTCGTTGGCCTTCTGCGTCTCCCAATTGTCGCGCAGGCTGCTGTCCGGGTCATGGTTGCCCGGGTCGCGCTTGTCCGTGTCGAACACATGGGGGTGGCGTCGTACCATCTTGTCGGCGATGGCACCGGCCACGTCATCGAAGTCGAAGGATTGTTCTTCCTCGGCCATGCGCGCGTGGAAAACGACCTGGAGCAGGAGATCGCCGAGTTCCTCGCACAGGCCGTTGCGGTCATCGCGTTCAATGGCGTCGGCGACCTCATACGCCTCCTCGATCGTATAGCGCGCGATCGATTTGAAGTCCTGCGCCACATCCCAGGGGCAGCCGTCGGTCGGATGGCGCAGCTGCGCCATGATGTCGTTGAGCCGATCGATGTTTCGCGTCGTCATTTCAGCCTCCGGTCAAGCAGGGAGGCGGAGCCTAAAGCGTGCGGAGAGTCGGTGGAATGGCCGGCCTACTGGGCGAGGCGCAGATTCGTCAGCTCGTTGCCTGACCTGCCCCCACTGTCTGGTCCGTTTTAAATGTTAGTGCATCATTCTTTTGA
>JAQCFD010000118.1 GCA_027618305.1 Pseudomonadota bacterium | reverse complement strand
TGCACTGTCACTATGCGAACACCCGAATCGACCAACTCTACACGCCCCGAGAGCACGTCTGCGAAAGCGCGCTTGGCACTTTCACAATAGGCCGACCGTGCACGATTGCTGCGGATGGAGGCGTCATTCGCCAGCTTCGTGATGTAGCGGTCGAGAGCTGTCTGCCCGCTCGCACCATGCTGACGTTGGAACATGGACCGCAGCACACGGCCGTGAGACACGAGCTCTGATCTGAATTCGGTGACGACCGTGTTGTACTGGTTCCGCAGGCCACATGAGAGGGCCGCGACCATCATCTCGCTCTGGACCACGCGCGCACGAACGGCCATTCGCTCAACCGGGCTGCTCGCTTCAAGCGCAAGGGCGGCATTCGTGGGGACGACCACGGCTATCAACGCGGCACAACCGGCCACAGCGACAACCGCGTGAAGTTTTGGAAACCGGCTCAGCGTCTTTCCCCATCTATCGCCAACAGGAACTCCCATTGAGCGCTGAAATCGTTAACGACACATTAGCGCCATAATTTCGCGCTGGCGAGCCGAATTGCGCCGCATTTTCGTAATCGGGTTCCGTTTGTACTCTGACGACCCTATTTCGGCCGCACCGCCACCAACGTGCCATCTGCAAGCCCATAGACCAGATAAACCGCCCCGCTGGAATCGAGCAGAGCGGTCCGCACGGCGGTGACGATCGGTTGCCGGTGGGCGACCGTGTCAAATTCGCGGAATTCACCATCGGCGAAGGTAACGAACCGCATCGTGCTTCGGCGTGCGTCGGGCACCGCGATATCCGGCACGCCGTCACCTGTCCAGTCATGCACCGCCGCCTGGGATTGCTCGCGGCTGCCGATGGCGTGATTCGAGAAACCGGACGCCGCATGATCCTCATGCAGCCTTCGATCACGAAACTCGTACAGGCGAAGCCTGCCGCCGATATGGGGTGTTTCGACGAGAGCCACTTCGGTCTGCCCGTCGCAATCGAAATCCGCCGCACCGACCGGGTTGAGCCAACGGTTCGCGCGGCCGATCGCGGGGACCTCCGACAGAAATGCCACATTCGATCCGTCAAGGCCAAACACGGCCAGGGCGGCACCGGCGTCGAGATAGGACTGGACCACGATCGCCTCGTCGCGCCCGTCACCGTCGAGATCGATCAGCCGCACGCGGCGATCCTCAAACACGGACCCGGCATCCAGTTTGTAGCGCGCAATCCGGCCGTCCGAACCCTCAAGGGCCAAACCGCCAGCCTCGATCGCATCTCCCAGAACGCCGTGGCGATAGCGTTCCGTCGGGTCGGTCAGCCAGGCCCGGGCGATGTTCGCCCGACCGTAGGTAACTTCGCCATCCACGAGGATATCGGCAGGCCGGGAGTCAGTCACCGTCGGCATGGTGCCGTGATTGGCGATGGCGAGTGTTCCATCGGCTAATGTGATGGGTCTGACGAGACCATCGGCACCACGCACGCCCACCGCCGAGGGGGCCTGACTGCTCCCCCCTTCGATACCCGGTATGCGCACGATCGCATCGTCGGCCAGCAAACCGGGAACTCGCAGCACCTCCGCGGCGTTCACGCCTGTGGAAATGGCGGTCAGAGCCGCCCCGGCCGACAGGAGGGCGACGAAAAGACACGCGGCCGCCCGGACCATCATCAGAAGTTGAGCGCCTTCGCCTGGACGACATTCGGCAGCGCCGCGACGGCGGCCAGCACATCGGCCGGGACCTCCTGGTCAACTTCGACCAGCGCGATGGCGTCATCGCCTGCCGCCGTGCGACCAAGCTGGAAGGTGGCGATATTCAGTCCGGCATCGCCGAGGACGGTGCCGAGGAGACCAATCAGGCCCGGCTTGTCCTCATTGTTGACGTAGAGCATGTGGTGGCCGAGTTCGGCCTCCATCGGCACGCCCTTGACTTCCACCACACGCGGTCGGTCGCCGCCGAACAGCGTGCCGGCGATGCTGCGGGTGTGGTTCTCGGTTACCACTGTCAGTCGCACCAGCGTCTGATAGTCGCTCTCGCGCGCAGTCCGCACCTCGGAGACCTCGATCCCGCGCTCCTGCGCAATGACGGGAGCATTGACCATGTTCACACTGTCGAGCACCGGCGAGAGCAAACCCTTCAGCGCCGCTGCGCTGAGCGGCTTGGTGTTCAATTCTGCCGCATGTCCCTCATACTCGATGGTCACACTTTTGAGGCTGGATTCGACGAGTTGTCCCGCGAAACTGCCGAGCAACTCGGCAAGCCGCATATAGGGCATCAGGCGCGGCGCATCCTCCGCCGAGACTGACGGCATGTTGAGCGCGTTCACGACCGCTCCCGTCAGCAGATAGTCGGCCATCTGCTCGGCGACCTGGATCGCCACATTGACCTGCGCCTCGGTTGTGCTGGCGCCCAAATGCGGCGTGCAGACGAGATTCTCAAGCCCAAACAATGGGTTGTCCGTGGCCGGCTCCTTCTCGAAAACATCGAGGGCCGCCCCGGCAACATGCCCTGATTCGAGCGCCACCTTCAGGTCCGCCTCGACGACGAGACCACCGCGCGCGCAGTTGACGATGCGCACGCCCGGCTTGGTCTTGGCCAGCGCCGCGGCATCGATGATGCCGCGGGTCTGATCCGTCAGCGGTGTGTGCAGGGTGATGAAGTCCGCGCGCCGCAGCAAGGTGTCCAGTTCCGCCTTCTCGACACCGAGTTCACGGGCCCGCTCGTCGCTGAGATACGGGTCAAAGGCAACAACCTTCATCTTCAGGCCCAGCGCACGATCGGCGACGATCGAGCCGATATTGCCGCACCCGATCAAACCGAGAGTCTTCGCCGTGAGCTCCACGCCCATGAAGCGCGATTTCTCCCACTTGCCTTCCTGGGTGGATTCATTGGCCTCCGGGATCTGCCGTGCGAGCGCCATCATCATCGCGATCGCATGTTCCGCCGTTGTGATCGCGTTGCCGAAGGGCGTGTTCATGACCACAATTCCACGTGCCGTGGCGGCATCCCGGTCGATATTGTCCACCCCGATACCGGCGCGGCCGACCACTTTCAGATTGGTCGCGGCCTCCAGGACCTTCGCGGTCGCCGTGGTCGCTGATCGAATGGCCAGACCGTCATAGTCGCCGATGATGGCAATCAGCTCCTCCTCGGACAGGCCTGTCTTAACATCGACCTCGATCCCGCGTTCGACGAAGATCTCTTTCGCACGGTCACTCATTTTGTCGGAAATCAGTACTTTTGGCATGGGGTCATCCTTCCGCAATTATGCGGGTTTTCTTGAATTCAGATGGAGAACCGGGGGTTAGACCGATCAGGCAGCGGCGGAGGTGCGTTCGGCCTTCACGGTCGCGAACGCCCAGTCGATCCAGGGCATCAATGCCTCGAGGTCCGCCAGTTCGACCGTCGCACCGGCCCAGATGCGCAGGCCCGGCGGCGCGTCTCGATAAGACCCGACGTCGAATGCGACACCCTCGCTATCGAGCAGGGTCGAGACCGCCTTCGCGCTGGCCGCCCGGTCATCGGCGTCGAGTGCCACGAACCAGGGATCGACAATCTTGAGACACACGCTGGTCGTCGAACGAAGTGCAGGGTCATCGGCCAGAAACGCCGCCCAGCTCGACCCCGAAACCCAGGCATCAATAACGCCGAAGTTGGCGTTCGCGCGATCAACGCGTCAAGCCCGCCGATATCGCGCGACCAGTCGAGTGCGTCGAGATGGTCCTCGACGCACAGCATCGACGGCGTGTTGATCGTGCTGCCCTTGAAGATATCCTCATTCAGCTTGCCGCCCTTGGTCAGGCGGAAGATTTTCGGTAGCGGCCAGGCCGGCGCATAGCTTTCCAGCCGTTCAACCGCACGCGGGCTGAGCACGAGCATTCCATGCTGCCCCTCACCGCCCAGGACCTTCTGCCAGGACCAGGTAACGATATCGAGCTTGTCCCAGGGCAGGTCCATAGCAAACGCCGCCGAGGTGGCATCACACAAGGTCAGGCCCGCGCGATCGCCTGATATCCAGTCTCCGTCCGGGACACGCACGCCGGATGTCGTGCCGTTCCAGGTGAAGATGACATCCCTGGCAAAATCGACCGCGGCGAGATCGGGCAGCGCGCCATAGTCGGCATCGAGCACGCGGACATCGTCGAGCTTGAGCTGCTTGACCACATCGGAGGCCCAGCCCTGACCGAAACTTTCCCAGGCGAGAATGTCGACGGGCCGCGCGCCGAGCACAGACCACATGGCCATCTCGAACGCACCCGTATCAGAGGCGGGCACAATGCCGATCCGGTAATCCTCGGGAATCCCCAGGATCGACCGGCTGTCTTCGATAACACGCTGGAGTTTGGCCTTGGGTCCCTTCGCGCGATGCGAACGCCCGATGCTCGCATCGGTGAGCGCATCCAGCGACCAGCCGGGTCGCTTGGCGCAGGGGCCAGAGGAAAAGAGGGGATTGGCCGGACGGGTGCCCGGCTTATTCAGATTTTGCGTCATTAACGCGCTCCTTACAGAACGCCGCACCTCGTTGGGGAAGTGTGGCCCACCGCAGAAACTAGAAGTATTTCGCGCCGGGTCAATAGCCGCATTGTCGCAGGGCCCGCGCGGATGAACGACCGGATCAAATAAGACCGTAATACCAGGGGGCGACGAGGCTGAAGATCAGCCAGACAATGATCAGCAGGGGCGACCCCACCCGTATGAAATCGACGAATCGGTAGTTGCCCGGCGCCATCACCAGCAAATTGGTCTGATAGCCGACCGGTGAGGCGAACGAGCAGTTCGCGGCAAAGACAACGGCCACGGCAAAGGGCTCGATGGGAAGCGCCAGGCCGTTGGCCAGTCCGACGGCGATCGGCGTGAACAAAACGGCAGTTGCCTTGGTGCTGATGATGTTCGCCAGCACCGCCACCAGCAGGAAGAACGCGGAGAGGATCACCGCCGGCGACGCATCACCCACCGCGCTCAACAGCAAACCCGCCAGATACTCCGCACCCCCCGTCGCCTGCAATGCGCTGCCGAGCGCCAGCGCCGCAGCGATCATCATCACAATGGTTCGGTCGATCGCGCGTGCGGCCTGGCGGATGTTCAACACCCCCGTCGCGAGCATCGCACCGGCACCGACCAGCGTTGCGATCTCGATCGGAACGAATCCGAGCGCGGCCGAGCCGATCACCGCAGCGAAAATCACCAGCGTGCTGGTGGCGTGATGAACGGCCGGCATTTCGGAGGCGGTCCACTCGACCAACAGGATGTCCTGATTGCCGCGCAGGGATTCGATGTCACTCTCGCGCCCCTGCATCAGCAGGACATCGCCCGGCTCCAGCCGGATTTCCGTTACCCTGGCCCGGATCATCTGGGAGCGGCGCTGTATACCCAGCACGACGCAATGATACTGATAGCGAAACCCGATTTGGGTCAGCGTCTGGCCCACCAGACGCGAGGCCGGTGTCACCATCGCCTCGGCCAGGACCTGGTTGCCCACCTGCCAGCGCTGTGCGCCGTCTTCGTCCTCGAAACGTTCCCAATCCTGACCCAGTTCGGGGTGGAACTGTTCGGGCTCTCCCTTCAGCGCCTCGGTCAACGCCGCGCGGGTCACCGCAACCACCATGATATCGCCGTCCGAGAGCTGAAACGCATCATCGAACGGCGGCATGAAGGATTCACCTTCATGGACGATCACGCGCACTGTCATGTCCTTGAGGTCCGGGAAAAACCCCCCGCGCGGCTGCATGCCGTGGAACCTGGATCCCTCGGTCACGGCAACCTCGGCCATAAACTGGCGCCCGCCACCGGCAATTGCATTGGTCAGCGACACGCGCTGCGGCAGCAGGCGTGGACAGACGAAAATCACATAAACGACGCCGACCAACGCCAATGCCGCGCCAGGCACCGCGAACTGGAAGAACGAGAAACCGTCACTGCCCAATTCGATGAGCATGCCGGAAACGAGAAGGTTCGTGCTGGAGCCAATCAGGGTCACCATCCCGCCAAGGATCGCAGCGAACGACAGCGGCATCATCAATCGCGAGGGCGACTGCCCCAGGCGCGACGCCAGCGCCTGCATGATCGGGATGAAGATCACCACCACAGGCGTGTTGTTCATGAACCCGCTGACCACGAGCACCGCGACGAACGCCAGACCTGTCGCCAGCGCCGCATGGCCGCGCCCGTAGCGGAAGAACATCTGCGCCCCGGCCTCCAGCACGCCGGTACGCGCCAACCCCTCGCCCATCACCAACAGGGCAACGACGGTCAGCAGCGCGGGGTTGGCGAAACCGGCCAGAAGCCGCGTGGGATTGAGGATATTGTGGCCATCCGCATCCACCACCGGGACGAAGTGAAAGAACACCAAAAGGACACAGATCACGCCCAGCGAGGTCAGCTCGAACGTCAATCGTTCAAGCGTGTACATGACCAACGCCACGAGGATTACGGCGAAGGTCAGCCACATCCCAAGCTGGCTCGGGTCCATTCCGGCAATATAGCTGATCATCTTCTCAATGCAGGCTGGTGGTCGGAACCTGCATCAGTCTACCACGCGACCGTCCTCTATGGCTTCTCGCCCGCGCGCGCGCACGAAGATGGTGGCCTTGAACGTCAGGACCGGGCCCGCCGCCGTCGCGACCGTGAACGCCAGCGTCACGACTCCGCGCCCTGGATTCGAACGCGTGGCCCGAGCCTCGCTCACTTCGGCCGTGGTGTGCAGGGTGTCACCGGGGCGCACGGGGGCCGTCCAGCGAATTTCGTCCAAACCGGGTCCGCCCAACCCCGTGCCGTCCACTGCACCGGTCCGGATGAACTGTCCCGTCGCGATCGCCACGGTCTGGAAACCGCTCGCAACATGCTCGCCGAAGGCGGATTCTTTCGCGCGCTCCGGGTCCGTATGGAAGACCTGCGGGTCATATTGCTCGGCGAACCAGATAATCTCGTCGGCGTCGAGCGTCACCGGCGCGGTCTTGAAGACCCGGCCAACGGTGTAATCCTCGAGGTAGAGACCGCTCATGCCGCATCCTCCGCCGGCCGTCGGCGCAAGAATGTCGTCGTGATGAAGCTGGACACGTCCTGATCCTCGACGCGAATCACCAGCCGCACGCGGATAATCCCGCGGTCCGGGCGCGATTTGGAGGCCCGAAGCTCGACCACTTCAGCTGTGGTGTGGAGGGTATCGCCGGGGCGCACGGGGGCTGTCCAGCGAATCTCGTCCATGCCCGGGCCACCGAGCGCGTTTTCGTCGAACAGGCCGAGCCGGACGAACTGCGCGAAGGCCAGGCCGATTGTCTGGTGGCCGCTCGCAATCAGGCCGCCATAAAAGCTGTCTTTCGCGGCCACCGGATCGGTGTGAAACACCTGCGGGTCGTACTTCTCCGCAAAGGCGATGATCTGCTCTTCCGAGACCGACACCGGCGCGGTCTCGAAGACCTCGCCCACCGTATAATCTTCCCAATATCGCGCCGTCATGGGCCCCTTCCCGATTTCAGGCGCGGACCCTACCCCGTCGCCTCCCGGGAATAAAGTGGGCTCAACGCCCCGCTTCGGATGCTTCCGGGCCGGATGCCCTCACCTCCGTCCGGGCGGCTTCCCAGGCCAGGATCAGGCGCTTCTTGTCGGGGTGCCAGCGGTATCCACTGATCGTGCCGCCGTTGCGGATCACCCGGTGGCACGGGATCAGCCATGAGACCGGGTTCCGCGCCACGGCGCCCGCCACCGCGCGCGCCGAGCCCGGCGCGCCGATGCGTTGCGCCAGATCCGCGTAGGTCAGGACCGCACCCTCCGGGATGCGCAGCAGCGCCTCCCAGACCTTGAGCTGGAAGGGTGTTCCCCGCAACATGAGGTGGACCTCGCCTTCGCCGAACGCCGCGGCGGCATGCGGGCGCGTCGCGTCAGCATCTTCCACCATATCCGCCGCATCAAGGCTGCCGCGCAGATCCGCCAGAGTCGCGGCGCGGCCGCCGATGCCGTTGAACGCCAATCCGCAAACGCCGCGCGTGCCAACAACGATCAAACACTCCCCGAACGGGCTGTCGTGCCAGCCATAACGCAACGTCAGCCCTTCGCCGCGGCGTTTCCAGTCTCCCGGCGTAAGCGCCTCATGGCTGACGAACAGGTCATGCAGACGACCCGCGCCCGACAATCCCGTCTCGAATGCGACGTCGAGGACGCTGCGGGATTCGGCGAGCGCCCGCTTGGCGTGCTCGAGGGTCAGATACTGGACATATTTCTTGGGGCTGACGCCGACATAGCGGGTAAACAACCGCTGTAGGTGAAACGCGCTCAACCCCGCTTCGGCGGCGATTTTCTCCAGACTTGGCTGCTCGCGATAATGCTCACTCAGCCAGGTCAGCAAGCGGCCGATCAGGGCAAAACCGTAGTCGTCATCAAGACTTTCGTCGAGGGCTTCGGGCTCGAATGTGTCGATCATGGCCATGTTCCGCATCTCCTTCTTACACCCGGCCAGCGGGTCCGTGCGATCCGTTTCGCACAAGGCGAAAACTAGGCGTCTGCGCCCGATCGCCCCACCCGGTTCTTGCGCAAAGGAGACGGTCAGGAACGCTCGCGCTGCACCAGCGCCACGCCGGCCAGGATCACGAGCGTCGCGACCAGCAATGTCGGCGTCAACGGTTCGCCGAGGATCACGGGCGCCAGACCGATTCCGATCACCGGTTGCAGAAGCTGCAACGCCCCGATGCGGGCCACGCCGCCATCCGCCAGCGCCCGGTTCCACAGCAGATAGGCGAGAATGGTCGTGCCCCAGGCCAGTGAGCAAATCGCGAGCCAGCCCGGCGCGTCGATCGCCGCAAGCGTTTCGCGCCCCGAGTGAAACACGATGACAGGCGCCAGAAACGCGGCGGCCACGAGAACCGACCACATAGTTACCGTCACGGCGCCCAGTTCAGCTGTGAGTTTGGCCCCGGCGACATAGCCCAGAACGCCCATGAACATACCGAGAAACACCAGCGCATCGCCCTGCCAGGTAACGCCCTCCACCGACAGGCCGAGTGCCTCCCAGATCAGCAACAGCGCCCCCACGGATCCGACCGCCACGCCGATCCACCACGCCCCTCCAGGCATCCGACGGTTCAGCACCGCCATGATTGCACCCGCCATCACCGCGCCCGCCGCGGTGCCGGCCGCGGCATGTCCCGCCGTGGTGAACTGCACGCCCCAGCTGAAGAAAACAGGAAACAAGACCAACCCACCGAGCCCGGACACCAAGACCAGAAAAATGGCGTCCCGGCGCAACGGTATCCGGCATCCGACGATCGCAATCACGAGGGCGGCCAACGGCGCGGCGACGACCGCACGCAATGCGCCAACGGTGATGCCGTCGGCGGACAATGTCCCGACCTTGGTAAAGACCGGGGTCACGCCATAGATGAAGACCGCGATCAGCGCGAAGGTGTAGAGGCGGGTACGTGTGGTCTCGGACATCGGCGCTCGCGAAGCATCAGCGTCGCTGCACCAGCCCGACGCCAAAGAGAATAATGACCGTGGCCGTCACAAGCAGCGGCGTCAACGGTTCACCCAGGAATATTGCCGACCCCGCGACCCCGACAATCGGCAATGCAAACTGCCACACGCTCATGCGCCGGATACCGCCACGAGACAGGGCGAAGATCCAGGTGATGTAGGCGATGATCGTCGACCCCAGCGAGAGATAGATGATCGCGGTCCAGCCCAGGGGGTCAACGGC
>JAQCFD010000117.1 GCA_027618305.1 Pseudomonadota bacterium | reverse complement strand
TCATCACGCCTTCGCCCGGGGTTTCGTCAACAGCGGGCGGCTCTCGGTCGCCCACCAGTGCATCGACAGCCCCCTGGTTAGCCCCGACGAAGGCGACTTCGCAGGCGGCGTGGCGCCGGGCTGCCCGGCACGCGATGCGCCGCTGGCCGACGGCTGGCTGCTGGAGAGGCTGGGCGGCGAGTTCGTGCTGGTGCTTGCCGGCATCGATGCCGCGCCGTTCGCCGGCCTGCCGCTACGCGTCCTGGTGCTCGAGCCCGACGCCGACCGCGACGGCATGGTCGCGGCGCGTTACGATCTGGCCGGCGCGGGCGCCTATCTCTTCCGTCCGGACCAGCATGTCGCGGCCCGCTTCCGTGCGCCGACAGCGGCGACGGTGGCGGCCGCCCTGCAACGCGCCATGGGGCAGGCATGACCGCAACACTCGATACCACGCCGCGGCTGAAACGGCCCGACGACATCTACCAGGCGCTGATGGATGCGCAGAAGGCGATGACGGCGCACGAGGCCGATCTGTTCCGCGCCCGCCTGGTCCTGCTGCTGGCCAACCAGGTGGGCGACGATGCGGTCGTGCTCGCCGCCATCGCCGCAGCCAGGCCGGACCCGTCGTGACCGAGGTCTATGTCGATGCCGATGCCTGCCCGGTCAAGGACGAGGTGATCCGCGTGATCACACGCCACGGCGTCGTCGTGCACATGGTGAGCAACGGCTGGCTGCGCCTGGAGGAACACCCGCTGATCGACAAGGTGGTCGTGCCCCAGGGTCCCGATGTCGCCGACGACTGGATCGCCGAGCGCGCCGGGCGCGGCGATGTCGTGGTCACCGGCGACATTCCGCTGGCCGCGCGTTGCCTGGAGAACGGCGCGCGCGTCATCGGCCATAGCGGGCGTCCCTTCACGGAAGCCAGCATCGGCAGCGCGCTCGCCATGCGCGAGCTCAGCGCCCACCTGCGCGAGACCGGCGAGATGAAGGGCAGCGGTGCGATGTTCGGCAAGAAGGACCGCCTGCGCTTCCTCGATGCTCTGGAGCGCGAACTGACCGCGGCGAGGCGCGAGGCAGGCTGAAGCGCAGGGGTCTGGGCGGGCTCGCGCCCTACCGCAGTTCCATGCCGTCGAGCGGGATCGCCGGGGTCTGGCCCTTCACCATGTCGGCGACGATCCGGGCGCAGCCCGGCGCCATGGTCCAGCCCATGTGGCCGTGGCCGGTGTTGACGATCAGGTTGCCCAGGGTGCGCGCCAGGATCGGGGTGCCTTCCGGGGTCATCGGGCGCAGCCCGGCCCAGTGGTCGGGCCGATCGTAGTCGGCGCCCTCGGGATAGAGCTCGCGCACCCTGGCCAGCATGTGTTCGAAGGCGGCGGGTTTGTGGCTGGTGTCCCAGCCGGCGAACTCTGCGGTGGCGGTGACGCGCATGCGGTCGCCGAAGCGGGCATAGGCGACCAGGTTGTCCTCGTCGACGCCGCCCAGTGTCGGCGGCTTGTGCCCGGGGCCGATCGGCAGGGTCACCGAATACCCCTTGATCGGATGGACCGGCAGCGACAGGCCGAGCCTGCGTCCCAGTGCCGGGCTCCACACGCCCAGGCAGAGCACCACGAGATCGCCGGCGATCTCGTCCCCGTCGGTGCGGACGGCGGCGATACGGCCGCCGTCGCGGGCAAAGCCCGTCGCCTGCGTGTCGTAGCGGAAGGTGACACCCATCTCGGCACAGCGCGCCGCCAGGGCGCAGGTGTAGACGCGGGCATCGCCGCTGCCGTCGTCGGGACACCAGACCGCCCCGGCGATACGCTCGCGCGCCGCGGAGAGCGAGGGATCGAGGGCGACGGCGGCGTCGGCATCGATGACCCGCAGGTCCATGCCTTCCTCGCGCAGGATCGCCATGTTGGCCGCCCCGCGCTCCAGGGTCCGCGGGCTGCGGTAGAGATAGAGCAGTCCGCCGGCAACGCCATGGAAGCCGATGCCGGCATCGCCGGCGATGGCATGCAGCCGTTCGGCCGAGTACCGCGCCAGGCGCAGCTTGCGCCGGGTGTTGCGCACGGCGCGTGCGGCCGTGCAGTTCCTCAGGAAGCGCGCCGACCAGGTCCAGAGGTGGGGATCGAGGCCCGGACGGAAGCGCAGTGCCTGGCCGGGCAGGTAGAGCGATTTCAGCAGGATCTTCGGCGCCCTGGGCGAGGCCCAGGAGAAGGAGTGGCTGGGGGCGATCAGCCCGGCATTGGCGTAGCTGGTGCCCAGCGCCGGTCCTGCCTGGCGCTCCACAACGGTGACCTCGTGGCCGTCGCGCATCAGCTCCCACGCCGTGGTGATGCCGACGATGCCGGCACCCAGGACAACGACCTTCATGTCAGGACCCCGTCATGCCGGCCGCCGGCCTTCCAGCAGGATGCGCTGGTGGCGCCGGCTCTCGCCGACCGGAAAGTCCATGTTGACCGAGTGGATCAGGCAGCGGTTGTCCCAGACCAGGATGTCCCCCTCGCGCCAGTCGTGATGGTACTGGTAGGCAGGCTGGGTCATGTGGGTGTGGAGGCCGTCGAGCAGGGCGTCGCTGGCGGCGCGCTCCAGACCCTCGACCCGCTCGGTGCGGTTGGCGTTGAAGTAGAGCGCCGGGCGTCCGGTGTCGTCGTGGCGGCGCACCAGGGGGTGGCTCGCCTCGCCCAGGGCATCGGCTTCCTCGCGGCTCAGCCCCGTGGCACGGACCCGGGCGCGGCTGCAGTCGTAGCGGTGCACGGCACGCAGTCCCTCCAGGGCCTTCTTCTGTGCGGCGGGCAGGTCGTCGTAGGCGGCGTGGGTGTCGGCAAAGCGGGTCTGGCCGCCGCTGGAGGGCACGGCGAGGGCCTGCAGCAGGGTCACGCTGGCGGGCTCGGGCAGATAGGAATCGTCGGTATGCCAGCCGGTCAGGCGGACCATGGCCATGTCGGCGGGCTTGTCCCCGGCCTGCCGGTAGGTGCTGTCGAGCACGCTGACCTCCGGCACCGCCTCGAGATGGCCGCCGACCTGGACCTTGGGCGTGCCCAGGCAGCGGGCGAAGGCGACAAAGGTCTCCGGCGCCATGGGCGTGGCGCGCAGGCAGAGCAGGCGATGTTCGCGAAAGGCTGCGCGCAGCGCCGCGGCCAGATCGGCGCCCGGGGGTTCCGACCAGGCGATGCCCTCGATCGCCGCGCCAAAATGCGGATGCAGCCGGCGCATCTGCAATGCCCTGTCCTCCCCTGGCTGTCGCCATGGCAGCGCGCCGGCGTGACGCAGGCAAGCGGAATCGTCATGGCTGCGTGCAATGCATTCCGTGATGCAATCGTTACAGGTTCTGTCCTACACTGGGACAAACCTAGCGTTGCACGGGGGATGCGCGTCGGGTCCGAGACGACGAGAGCGGTAGTCTGCCATGCCCAGAGACGATGCCCGCCATCACGACGGATCGATCCGTCAGCGCGATGGCGGCCAGCGCAGCGCAGCGCCGGCAGCCGCCTCGGATGCGGCGGCACTCCCGTCGCTGACCGCCAGCTTGACCCAGGACGCCCGCGACGAACCGCTGTTCGCCCACCAGTGGCATCTCGGCAGCCCGACCGGTTTCGACATCAACCTCGGCAACGTCTGGGACGACTACACCGGCGCGGGTATCCACGTCGCGGTGATCGACACGGGCATCGATCCCACGCATCCCGACCTCGACGGCAACATCGATCCCGTCAGCCACATGAACTCGAGGACCGGCGCGACGGGCGCGACCTCGGGCAATCCCCAGAATGGGTCGGACAACCACGGCACGGCGGTCGCCGGCGTCATCGCGGCCGAGGACAACAACATCGGCGTGGTCGGCGTCGCCTACGGTGCGACGCTGGTGCCGATCTACACGCCGCTGACGACCTCGGCCTTCGCCCTCAACGGCCTGGTGTTCGCCGAGAACTTCGACGTGGTGAACAACCGCTGGGGTTACGGCGGCGGCGGCGACCCCTTCTATGTCGACTTCGAGGACGGCGTGCGCCGTTCGGGCGAGGACGCGAGTTTCCAGGCCTACGGCACGGCGATCCGCAACACCGCGGAAGGCGGGCGCGACGGACTGGGCACCATCATCGTCTTTTCCGCCGGCAACCACTTCGAGATCGGCGACGACGTCAATCTCTCCAACTTCACAAACTCGCGTCATGCCATCACGGTCGGCGCGACCGACGAGAACGGCGACCCCGCCTTCTTTTCGACCCCCGGTGCGGCGATCCTGATCTCGGCTCCCGGCGTCGACATCGCCACGACCGACCGGCCGGGCAGTGCCGGTTTCGTGCCCAACCAGGACCCGGTGACGCTGGGCAGCAGCGACTACGTCGAGATCGACGGCACCTCGTTCTCCGCACCGATCATCTCGGCGGTCTCGGCGCTCATGCTTCAGGCCAACGGCGGCCTGGGCGCGCGCGACGTGCAGGAGATCCTGGCCTATTCGGCACGCACGGTTCATCCCGACGCCGCCAACTGGCAGACCAACGGTGCGGCCAACTGGAACGGCGGCGGCATGACCTGGAGCTACGACCACGGCTCCGGCCTGGTCGATGCCCATGCCGCCGTGCGCCTGGCCGAAACCTGGTTCCTGGAGGACGTCTTCGGCATCGGCCTGGCCGATCCGGCGACCTTCACCAACGAGGCGACCGCGACCGGCACGCGCGCAGCCTCCCTGGCGATTCCCGACAACAGCGAGGTCGGCATCACCAGCACGATGACGATCGCCGGCGACATCGTCATCGACCATGTCGAGATCCATCTCGACATCACCCATACCTGGGTCGGTGACCTGGTCGCGGAGGTGATCTCGCCGGCAGGCACCACGGCCATCATCCTGCTGCTGCCCTACCTGGGGACGGCAAGCGAGAACGACATCGACTTCACGTTCTCCAGCACGTTCTTCTGGGGCGAACACAGCGCCGGCGAGTGGACGCTGAACGTCTTCGACTTCGGCCCCAACGACACCGGCAGGCTGGTCGACTGGACGCTCACCGCTTATGGCGACGCCATCTCCGTCGACGACACCTACTACTACACGAACGAATTCGGCAGCAGCTTCGTGGCCGAGGATGCCGCGCGCCGCACGCTCTCCGACAGCGGCGGCAACGACACGATCAACATCGCCGCGGTCGAGAGCGACAGCACGGTCGACCTGGCGGCAGGCAGTGCGCAGATCGCCGGACGCACGTTGACCATTGCGGCCGGAACGCTGATCGAGAATGTCATCGGCGGCGACGGCGCCGACGTCTTCACCGGCAACGCCCTGACCAACATGTTCCACGGCGGACGCGGCGACGACACGCTCGGCGGCGGCGCCGGCGCCGACCTGCTCTTGGGCGGCGATGGCGACGACGTCCTGATCGCCGGCCAGGGAACGTTCGACGGCGGCAGCGGCACCGACGTTCTGGATCTTTCCGCTGCCGCTTCCGCGATGGCGATCGATCTTGCGGCAGGAACGATGGCCTTCTCGGGAGGAGGGGCGGGCATCATCAGCGATGTCGAGCATGTCCTCGGCAGCGCGCATGGCGACATCCTGAAGGGGCTGGATGACGGCATCCGCCTCGATGGTGCAGCGGGCGACGACGAACTCGTCGGCGGGCGCGACGTCACGATGGTCGGCGGTGCGGGCAACGACAGACTCGTCTATGCGGGCACGCCCCGGATGCTCGACCTGCGACAGGGTCTGGACATCGCCTGGACGGAGATCGAAACGCTGGCGATGGGTGAGGCGGGGGACGGTTTCCTTGTCCTCGACCATGCATCGGTTACGCAACTGACGTCGGGTGGGGACCATCTCCGGATTGCGGCCCAAGGCGATGGCGTTGTGTTCCTGGAGGGCAACTGGATTCTCGATGGCGAGAGCCAGAACGGTGCCGCCACATACGATGTCTACCGCGACGGCGATGCGGCCATCGAGGTTCATGAGTCGGTCCTTGCCGTGGTCGCGGCCTCCCTTCCCCCGCCAGGGCGGCGTCCATTGCCCGAGACCCCGGATCTGGACGCCCTGGCGCCGCAGGACGGATTCACGATCCGCTCAGGCGGGGACGCCCTTCACCATCCGTCTGGCATGCTCCTGTCCGGCGGAGCCGACCTGAATGGTGACGGTCTGGGGGATCTGGTCACGAGAACAAGGGACAGGAGCTATGTGATCTTTGGAAGGAGCGATCCGGTACCGGAGACGGTCCTTCTTGACGACGTTGCGGGGGATGGCGGGTTCTTCATAAGCCCAGAGCTTTTCACGTTGAATGTAGTCAACGATCTGGACGGGGACGGCTTCGGCGAGCTGGCGTGGTCGCAGGCGGGCCGCCTCGATACGTACAACGATGGCGTTGCCACCTATGCCTACAGCTTCCAGTTCGTGCCGGGGCATCTGGACTTCGGGGCGGAATTTGACCTCCTCAGCCGGCAGGACGCGGGTGGCGGGCAGAGCCGAAGCGATGTCGTGTTCAATGAGTTTTACGCGGAATCTGCGACGCTGGCATCGGCAGGCGACATCAACGGCGACGGCTTCGGCGATGTGCTGGTGGGCCTGCGCTACAACAGCTTCGATGCGCCCTACGATGGGATGGTCTTTGTGGTGTTCGGCCACGAGGACCTGTTGGATGGTCCCATCGATGTGGCGACCCTCGATGGCAGCAACGGCTTTGTTGTTCACGGCGATGGCGGATACGACCACCTGGGGAGCCCGATCGGCCCAGCCGGCGACGTCAACGGAGATGGCTTCGATGATCTGCTGATCGGACGAGAATCCTCCCTTCGACCTGACGGACCCGAGATGCTCGTGCTTTTCGGATCCGATGAGGCCTTTCCAGCGAGCATTGCCGCGACGTCTGTCGATCCCGGTGCCGGCATGCGGTTTCGCGGTCCCTCGGAAGAAAACACTCTGTGGGACTTGCGGTCTGCCGGAGATTTCAACGGCGATGGTTTCGACGATGTCTTCATCGCCTTCAGGAACACCAGAGACGGACTCTCCTATGGAGGGGCACGAAGTTATCTTGTCTTCGGATCGCCCGAACCCCGGGACGTTCCGCTCGATCTCTCCACCCTCGACGGCAGCAACGGCTTCGCATGGGAAGGACCTTACGCTGCCGCCAGCGTCCTGAACGGCGGCTCGACGGGTGGTGCCATGAAGGCGGACGCGATCGGCGACGTCAACGGCGACGGCTTCGATGACCTGGTCGTCGGCCAGGCCGGCGCCTACGACGACAACGGCATTGCATATGTGGTGTTCGGCCGTTCCGAAACCGGATCGACCCTCGATCTTTCCGCAATGGCCTCCGGCGAGGGCTTCGCAATACACAGGCAGGGTCCCGACGCTCTGGTGGGGTTGAATGTCGTTGGGCTGGGCGATGCCAACGGCGATGGTTTCGGTGACTTTGCGATCCAGAGCAGCAATGGCGGCAGCTTCGGGAACTTCGGCTTCGATATCTCGGTCGTCTTTGGCGGTTGGAATGTCACCCCGGGAATCGCAGAAGGCGGCCTCGTGTCCGATTCATTCACGGGCCGCGATGATGAGGACGTCCTTCATGGCGATGCCGGCGACGACCTGCTTCGCGGCGCAGGCGGCAACGATGTCGTTGTTGGTGGCAGTGGGCGGGACGTGCTTTCTGGCGACGCGGGCAACGACGTTCTCGTTGGCGGCTCCGGCGCCGACGCCCTCTCGGGCGGGGCAGGCGACGACCGGCTCGCCGGCGGCACCGGCGACGACACGCTGACCGACGGCGACGGCAACGACCTGCTCGACGGCGGGGACGGCGACGACGCGATTGTTGGCGAGCGCGGCAGCGACATTCTCGATGGCGGCGCGGGCCAGGACCTGCTTTGGGGCGGCGATGGCAACGATGCCCTGGACGGCGGTGCCGGCGACGACACACTGTGGGGCAGCGAGGGCGACGACACGTTCCTTGGCGGTACCGGCAAGGACCGTTTCGATGGCGGCAGTGGTGCCGACTGGGCCGACTTCTCGGGCGCGGTTTCCAACCTGGACATCCGTCTTGGCAGCGTCGCGATGCGCGAGGTGGGCGGCGGTTACGAGCTGCTCAAGCTGATCGCGGTCGAGAACGTGGTCGGCGGCGACCTGCATGACTATCTCTACGGCAACGATGACGCCAACACGCTGCTGGGTGGCGGCGGCAGCGATCGCCTGATCGGCGGGCGGGGCGATGACTCGCTGGTCGGCGGCGATGGCGACGACACGCTGCGTGGCGGAGCCGGATCGGACACGCTCGATGGTGGCGACGGCGAGGACTGGATCGACCTGCTCGACGGAGCGGGCGGGGTCACGCTGCGGCTCGACACCGGGCTTGCCCAGGATCTGGGTGGCGGCCTGGGCATCGACATCGTGCGCTCGGCCGAACACGTCCTGGGCTCGCGCCACGATGACGTCGTGACGGGCAACGGCGGCGACAACATCCTGATCGGGCGGGGCGGCGCCGACACGCTCGATGGCGCCGGTGGTGCCGATCTCCTTCTGGGGAGCGAGGGTGGCGACCGGCTTGCCGGTGGCGACGGCGAGGATACGCTGTGGGGCAATGCCGGTAACGACACGTTGCAGGGCGGCGCCGGGGACGACCGTCTCGACGGCGGTGGGGGCTCCGACTGGGTATCCTTCGAGGATGCTGCCTCCGGGGTCGATGTGAAGCTGGGTCGCATACGCGACGCCGGCGGCGGCATGGGCGCCGACAAGCTGATCTCGATCGAGAACGTGATCGGCTCGGCGTTTGCCGACACGCTGACCGGCGACGATGGCGGCAACGGCCTGTCGGGCGGCGGGGGGGACGATGTCCTGGCGGGCGGCCGGGGCTCCGACAAGCTTCTGGGCGAGGACGGCGACGACCAGATCCGCGGCAACACCGACGACGACACCCTTTACGGCGGCGACGGCGACGACACACTCAATGGCGGCGGTGGCAGCGATCGCCTGGACGGGGGTGGAGGCACGGACTGGGCGGACTTCAGCGACATCGCCGGTGGCGTGCTCGTCTTGCTGGATGCGCGTCGGGCCGAGGCACTGGCCGCGCCCGAGAGCGACAAGCTGATCTCCATCGAGAACGTGCTGGGCTTGAACGGCGACGACCTGCTGACCGGCGACAACGGCGCCAATGTGCTCATGGGGCGGGCCGGCAACGACAGCGTGGCGGGCTCGCGCGGCAATGACACGATCTTCGGAGGATCGGGCACCGACCGTCTGCGGGGCAACGCGGACGACGACACGCTGGCGGGCGAGGAGGGCAACGACATCCTCGACGGCGGCGGCGAGAACGACGTGCTGATCGGTGGCCGCGACGACGACCTGCTGACGGGGGGTGCGGGCAACGACCGCTTCGTCTTTGCCGATGGCGACGGGCGCGACACGGTCACCGACTTCGAGCTCGGCAACGACCGCATCGACCTCTCGGGGGTCGGCGCGATCGCCGACTTTGCCGATCTCATGGCCAGCCACGTCACCCAGGTCGGCGATGACCTGCGCATCGAGAACGGCGAGGGCGACCACATCGACCTGCTCGGCATCGCGCAGAGCGACCTTTCCGAGGCCGACTTCCTCTTCTGATCGACCCTGCTGATGCGCAGGCATGATCCGGTGACGGGCCTGCCCGGCTGCGCTAGAACAACGCCATGAGTCTGAACATCACGAACCACAGTCGCTGCAGCCGGTGGCACGGGGTGCCGTGCCGGAACCTGACGGCGTGACCTT
>JAQCFD010000116.1 GCA_027618305.1 Pseudomonadota bacterium | reverse complement strand
GAAGATCGTGGACCGGGTATGCCGGCCCGAAGTGTCGTTGAGGACCCGCGAGCGCAGCTTGATGCGCTCCAGGGCGTGCCGGTTGTGGCGCAGCGCGACGTCGTCTTCCGAGCCCCGGTCGCAGAACTCGAACAGCCCCTTGGTCAGGCGTTTCTTCGCCAGCAGGCGCAGGTCTTCGATATTAAACGCTCTGGAAAGATCGGTCATGTGGCAGTCCTCCCCCGGGGCAGAGTGCGTCAATCCTGGCCTTTGTTCCAGGCGACACTGTAGAGATCGAACCGCCGGTCGCGCAGGTTCCGGGTCGAGCCTTCGTGACGCACCACGCGCAGCTCCGACACACGCAGGTCGGCGAACGCGACGGTCTCGGTGTTGGGGGGAGTGTCTGCCGCGACACCGTCGCGGGCAAAACCCATGTCGGACGGGGTCAGGATGCAACTTTCGGCATAGTGGATGTCCATGTTCGCGACGTTCGGCAGGTTGCCGACCACGCCGGACATGGCGACGTAGCACTGGTTCTCCACCGCGCGGGCCTGACAGCAATAGCGTACGCGCAAATAGCCGCGCCGCTCGGCGGTGCAGAAGGGCACGAACAGTATCATCGCGCCCTGATCGACCAGATGGCGGGCGAGCTCCGGGAACTCGGAATCGTAACAGACCAGCACGCCGATGGGCCCGCAGTCGGTGTTGATGACATCCACCCGGTCGCCACCCTTTATGTTCCACCAATAGACCTCGTCGGGCGTGGGGTGGATCTTCTCTTGAGTGTGGACGCTGCCGTCGCGCAGGAAAATATAGCAGGTATTCTTGATGTCGCCTTTCGCATCGCGGGTCGGGTGCGAGCCGCCGATGATATTGATGTTGTAGCGCAGGGCCAGCGGCTGCATGAAGGCGATGAACCAGTCGGTGTATTCGGCCACGCGGGCCACACCCTCGGCCGGGGGCAGGGGCTTCGGTTCGGCCGACAGAAGCTCCAGGGTAAACAGTTCGGGGAAGACCACGAAGTCGGCCCGATAGTCCGAGGCCACATCGACGAAATAGGTGATCTGCCGTTCGAACTCTTCGCGGCCGGAAATCTGGCGCATCTGAAGCTGCACCGTCGCAATCCGCACATTGTCGATGACGGCCACGCTATCGCCCTCCGGTGCGTGCGCGTCGGCGGGTTCGATGAACAGCGGGTTCCGCCAGACCATGTGGGTCGCGTAACCGAGGGAATCATGGTCGTCGGGTGCGTAATCCGCGAGGATGCCGATCGGCTCGAACCCGTTCGCCATGTGGAAGCGTATTGCCGTGTCGCGCGCACGCCGGGCCAGCACGGCGTCGACGAAATCCTGCGGGTCGGGATAGGTGCGCTGCCGGCGCGCATAGCCGGCCATGCGCCCGCCGAAGGCGATTCCCTTCAGGCCAAGCTGCTCGCACAGTGCCTTGCGTGCGGCGTAGAGGCGCTGGCCGATCCGCAGCCGGCGGCGATCGGGATCGACGCTGACCTCCATGCCGTACAGCCAGTCTCCCTTCGGATCGTGGCGCGCGGCCATCCCGTTGCCGGTGATTTCGTCCCAGCTGTGCGGGCCCAGCGCGATTTCGCCGGCGATGCGGAACGTCGCGCAATGGCCCACGATCTCGCCGTCCAGCTCGACCACGAACTGACCGTCGGGGAAGTTGTTGATCTGTCCGCGCACCGCGCGCTGGCTGTGAGATATGTCCGGGGCATATATCCGCCGGCTCAGCGCGGCGATCGCCGGCACGTCAGACAGCCGTGCGGGCCGCACGACGAGGGTCGCGGAACCGCCAACGGGTTTCGCGGGTTTGGTGGAGAGCTTCTTGGTCATGTGTGAGATTAGGTGTCCGGGGTACACGAAAACGGAATGTTTGCAATGGTCGCCCAGAATAAAGGCTTTGGATGGAACGGTCATGGTAATTCGGATAACACGCGCCGGTTGCGCCGCCGGCCGCGCGGCACGTAATTTTCCACTTCATAGTTCACGGCCACCATCCAGTCGGCATAGCCGGGATCGAACTGGCGGATCGCCTGCAGCAGGCCCTGGCGGAACGCGCCCTCGATCGGCGCGCCGCGGCCCGGCCAGATGCGGAACTTGATGCGCAGATAGGTGCTGCCCGCCCGCGTCGTGTGGGGGCCGGTGATCTCCGGCGGCGCACGCAGGATACCGGGAAACTGCTCGACGGCCGCGTCGGTCAGGCGGCGGGCGGTCGCCCCGACCTCTTCCTGGCCGGGCCCGTCCGGCGGCAGCACCACATCGACCAGGCAGCGCACATAGCCGCGCGGATAGGCGATGACGTTGGTGATCGACCGGTTGGGTACGAACACCTCCGCGCCCATGGGGCTGCGCAACACCGTAAAGCGCATGCCGAACTTCTCGACCACGCCGACCTGGCCGCTGATTTCGACCACGTCGCCGATGTCGAACAGGTCGGTAAACACCACGGTAATGCCGCTGACCACGTCCTGCACGAGGCCCTGGGAGCCGAAGGCGACGGCCAGCCCGATGATCGAGGCGCTGGCGAAATAAGTCTTCAGGGACACGCCGAGCTCCGAGAGCGCGAAGCCGCCGGCACCGAAATACAGCGCGAACACCAGCACGCTGGTGACCAGGCTGATGATGGTGCGCGACTTGGAGATGTGGGACGCGACCGCGCTGGTCATGGCGCGGGTCGCCGACAGGCGGATGACATAGACCAGTAGATGGGCGCCGACCGCGACGGCGATCACCAGCGCCACGCGCTGCCAGTTCGCGAGATCGTCGAGGAAGGTAGTCATGTCAATTTACTTCGAGCGGATCGGAGAATTTCTGTGATGGAATCACCCCTTCCCGAACGGCACGTCGTCGATGCCTTCGCGTTCCTCCAGCCCGGCCATGCCGCGCATGATCTCGTAGAAGGCGACCGTGTCCTTCTGGGCGTAACCCTTCTCGAGTGCGGCCTGCATGATCTGGGAGTAGACTTGGATCATCATCGTCGGGGCGCCCAGCTTCTGGCCCATGTCCATCATCAGGCGGGAGTCCTTCAGGCTGATCGCCACCTTGCCCTGCTGGGAATAGTCGGCGTCGATCATCTTCGGGCCCTTGTCGACCATGGTCTTGGAGCTGCACGCCCCGTCCTGCAGCACTTCCAGGAGATTGTTGGCATCCAGCCCGGCCTTCTCGCCCATCACCATGCCCTCGGCCAGGGCCAGCCGGTTGCCGGCCAGGATCAGGTTGATGATCAGCTTGGTGCGCGCGCCCGAGCCCGACGGGCCCATGTAATAGGCCGCGCGCGAGAAGCTGGCGAAGGCCTCGCGGCAGGCCTCGAAATCGGCTTCCTCGCCGCCGACGATGACCACCAGATCGCCCGCCTGGGCCATGGTCGAGGTGCCGCTGACCGTGGAATCCAGATAACGGATGCCGCGCTCCTTGAGTTCGGCGGCGGTGCGGATGGAATCGTCCGGCCGCGCGGTCGTGGTGTCCATGATGATCAGGTCGTCGGACGCGGCCGACGCGATGCCGTTGCCGTCGTCGAAGATCACGGCGCGCGCGATGTCGCTGGTCGGGACGGAGATGATGAGCCGGTCCACGTCCGTCGCCGCGGCGGCCGGCGTGTCGGCGGGGTGGCCGCCGGCCTCGACCAGCTGGTCGACCCGGGCCGGATCCGGGTCGAAGCCCTGGACGATGAACTGCTTGGCGCGCATATGCTTGATGAAGGCCTGGCCCATCAGGCCCATGCCCACGATTCCGATACGTTGCGTCATGAATTTTTCCCCGCGTGTGAATTGTCTTGTTGTTGGAGGTGATCTTACAGGGCAGGGGGCCAACCACAAGCGGATCGGTGGCCGCGCGAGATGCGCGTATCAAGTCCGCGCATGACGATCCAGGAAAAGCGTCTCCTCGACTCTCCCTCGTCATGCACGGACTTGATCCGGGCATCTAATGGCGGGTGATGACAATGCTTTCGAGACCAAGACCTCATACTGAGCCTGTCGAAGTATGGGGTCTTGCATCCTCGCCCTTCGACAGGCTCAGGGTGAGGATGCTTGAACGGGCGGCAGACCCGGGCATGCCGATTCATGACAAAACCCCGGCCTTTCGCGTTGTCGCGCGGGGGCCTAAGCTTCGGTCAAGCAATAAGAAACAGATCGTCGGGGAAACATCATGCCAAGCACTGACCGGAACCTCGTCATGGTGCCGGGTTTGATCTGCGACCAGGAGGTGTGGGCCTATCCGCGCGCCCATCTCTCGGAGGTGGCGAACATCACCTACGCGCCCGCAGACGAGACCGACACCATGCAGGGGCTCGCCGAGGCGGTCCTCGATCTGGCCCCCAAGACATTCGCCATCGCCGGCTTTTCCATGGGCGGCTACGTGGCGCTCGAGGTGTTGCGCCAGGCGCCCCATCGGGTCGAACGAATTGCCCTGTTGGACACGTCGGCCCGCACGGACACGCCGGAGAAGGCCGCCGGCCGGGAGGCCACCATCGCCGACTGCGAGGCCGAACGCTTCGATGACGTGCTCGACCGCTACGTGCCCCAGCTGCTGCATCCCGACCGCCACGGGGATCCGATTTTCGGCCGCGTACGCGCGATGGGTGCGCGGGTCGGACCGGATCTTTTCGCCGACCGCCACCGGGCGATGCTGACCCGTAGCGATTCCCGCGAGTTTCTGCAGAGCTGCGACATTCCCGTGCGCGCTATCGTCGGCCGGTCGGACGCCCTGACGAGCGTCGACGAGCACCAGGAGATTGCCGATCTGGCGCCGCGCGGGCGCCTGTCCCTCATCGAGGATTGCGGTCACATGCCGCCCCTCGAACGCCCCCAGGCCGCCACCGCGCTGCTGCGCGACTGGCTCCTCTACGATTAGAGAAGTCCGAACCATGATCACAGGACTGGCAATTCTGCGGGCGGATTTGAAACCCGCCCCTACGGTCCGATCCATTTGTAGGGGCGGGTCTGTGATCCGCCCTGCGGTCCAATCCTGTTGTAGGGGCGGGTCTGTGACCCGCCCGATGGAGATATAAATGGCACAACGGCTGGCCGTCGATATCGGTGGCACCTTCGTGGACGCAATCGTCTTTGACACGGAAACCGGCGCGCTGCGCCTGGAGAAGGACTTCACCACGCCGGAGAACGCCGCCAACGGCGTGCTGAACGCGATCGGCCGGCTCGATCTGTCCCTCGCCGATGTGGAGACCTTCGTGCACGGCACCACGCTTGGGTTGAACACCGTGTTGGAACGAAAAGGCGCGGCCACGGGCATCATCACCAATGCGGGCTTCGAGGATGTCTTCGAGACCGGCCGTTATCACCGGCCGCGCGAGAAGATGTACAAGCTGACCTATGACGACCCGCCGGTGCTGATTGCCAAGCGTTATCGCCATGGTGTCCCCGGGCGCCTGAACGCCCAGGGCGAGGAGCTGGAGCCGCTGGATGAGGCCGCGCTGCGCGCCGCCGCCACGCGGCTGGTCGAGGCGCAGGGCCGCGCGTCGATCGCGGTGTGTTTCCTCCACGCCTATCGCAACCCGGCCCATGAGTTGCGGGCCAAGGCGATTATTGAAGACATGTATCCCGAAGTGGCGGTGTCTATTTCGTCGGACATCGTGCGCGAGTATCGCGAATATGAACGCACCTCGACGACGGTTGTGAATGCCTATGTGAAGCCAATTTTCCGGACCTATGTTGCCGGCCTGGAGGCAAGCCTTGGTGCTGCGGGGTTCGACGGCGCCTTCTACATCACGCGCTCGGGCGGCGGGGCGCTGCAGGCTCGGGTGTCGGCCGACGTGCCGGTCCACACCATCTTCTCCGGCCCGGCGGGCGGGTTGATCGGCACCGTGGCCCTGTCGGAGCTGACGGACCGCCCGAACATGATCGCGGTCGATATGGGCGGCACCTCGACGGACGCCTGTGTGGTGCATAACGGCCAGCCGGCGCTGAAATACGAGGCCGCGCTGGAAAACCTGCCCCTGATGATCCCGACCTACGACATCTCGACCATCGGCGCGGGCGGCGGCTCGCTGGCCCGGGCCGAGAACGGGCTGCTGCGGGTCGGGCCGCAATCGGCGGGTGCCGTGCCCGGGCCGGTCTGTTACGGCAAGGGCGGCACGGCGCCGGCGTTTACTGATGCGGTGCTGGCCATGGGCTATATCGATCCCGCGCGCTTCCTGGGTGGCGAGATGACCCTGGATGTGGCCGGGGCCGAGGCCGCGGTGCGGACCCATGTGGCCGACCCCCTGGGGATCGATCTCACGGCGGCCTGTCGCGGCATCTACGAGGTGTTGCTGGCCAAGACCGTCAGTGCCGTGCGCGAGATCACGGTCGAGGCGGGGCTCGACCCCCGGGAATTCTCGATGCTGGGATTCGGCGGCGGCGGGGGCATGTTCGTGCCGCTGGTGGGCCGCGAGATGGGGGTGCGCGAGGTCATTATCCCCCAGGCCTCGTCGGTGTTCTCCGCCTGGGGCATGCTGATGACTGACATCGTCCAGGAATATGCCCAGACGGTGCTGCTGCTGCTCGACGATATCGAGATGGCGGACCTGACCAAGGCAGCCGGTGAATTGGCTGACAGTGCCCGGGCGGACCTCGTCGATGCCGGGTTCCCCGAAACGGCCCAACTGGTCGAGCATGCCGCCGAGCTGCGCTATTTCGGCCAGGAACACAGCCTGGAGGTGTCGATCGACGGCGCCGACAGCCTGGACGAAATCCGCAAGCGCTATGACGACGCCCATCTCCGCCGCTATGGCCACGCCATGGAGGATCCCGTCCAGCTCGTGAATCTGCGGGTGCGCGGCATCGGCCGCGAGCCCAAGCCGGAACTGCCCCGGATCGACGAACGCGGCGCAGGGGATGCGCCCGCACCGCGCGCGACCCGCGCGGCATACTGTTTTGCCAGGGGGGATTCCGCCGAATTCGCGATCTACGACCGCGACACCCTGCTGGCCGGTGACGTGCTGCCCGGCCCGGCGGTGATCGAGGAGGCGACGACCACGGTCGTCTATTTCAGCGACCAGACGGCGACGATCGACCCGTTCGGCCAGATTGTCATTACACCGGAGACAGACGCATGAGCGCCGCGACCCAGCAGAAGGCAGACGCCGTGGATGCCGCGACCATCGAGGTGATCCGTCACTACATCGTGTCGGCGGCGCGCGAGATGGAACGCACCCTGGTGCGCACCGCCTATTCGACGATCATCTACGAGATCAACGACTTCGGGCTGTCGATCTTCGACCGGAAACTGCGGCTGCTCGGCGATTCCACCGGCCTGTCGGTGTTCCTCGGCGCCAACGAATATGCGGTCCTGAAGTGTCGGGACATGGGCCTGTTCGACGATCTGGCCCCCGGCGACGTGCTGATGATGAGCATCCCCTATGTGACCGGCACCCACACCAACGACGCGATCCTGGTGCAGGGTGCGTTTCACGAGGGTGAGCTGGTCGCCTATACCTGCGTGCGCGCCCACTGGACCGATATCGGCGGCAAGGACCCGGGCTACATTCTCGATTCCACCTCGATCCATCAGGAAGGCCTGATGATGCCCGGGATCAAGATCGTCGAGGGCGGGGTGCCGAACGAGACCGCGCTACGGATCATGCGCGCCAACTCCCGCGCGCCGGTCACCATCATGGGCGACATGAACGCCGAGATCGCCTCCCTGCGTGTCGGCTGCGAGCGGATGGAAGAGCTCTACGCCAAATATGGCGAGGCCACCGTCGAGGCGGCGATCGACCGGTTCCTGGATGTGGGCGAGGCCCAGGCCCGCGCGGCCCTCGCGGACCTGCCGAAAGGCACCTGGGAGGCGGAAAACTGGATGGACAATGACGGCGTGGACCGGGACCGGCTGGTGCGGGTGCATGTGAAGGTCACCCTCGACGATGACGGCATGACCGTCGACTTCTCCGGCTCCAGCGACCGGGTGCGCGGGCCGATCAACCTGGCCATCGGCATGACCCATGCGGTGTGCCGCATCGTCTTCAAGTCCCTGACCACCCCGGACGAGCCGTCCAACGGCGGCCAGTTCCGGCCGATCAAGGTGATCGCGCCCGAGGGCAATCTGTTCCACGCGGTCTATCCCGCCCCGGTGTTCACCATCTGGGCGAGCGTGGTCGCGATCGAGACCATCTACAAGGCGCTGGCCGTGGCCATGCCCGAAGCGATGCCGGCGGGCTCGGGCGGCGACCTGGGCGACCCCGGCTTCTACGGGATCGAACCCCATACGGGGCGCCAGGTCTGGCATCAGACCAATGCCGGGATGGGGTGGGGTGCCCGCGCCGACATGGACGGCATGAACGCGGTCCACCACATCTCCATGTGCACCCTCAAGAACGTGCCGGTCGAGGTGATCGAATCGCGCCTGCCGGTGATGGTCACCGAATCCGGCCTGAACCAGGATTCCGGTGGGCCGGGCCGTAACCGGGGCGGGCTGGGGACCGTGCGCAACTTCCGCTTCCTCGACGGGTTCGGCGCGCTGAGCATCGTCAAGAAGTCCAAGACACCTGGCTGGGGGATGGAGGGCGGTGAGGCCGGGCCGATGAATCTCGGCATCCTGAAGCCCAATCCCGATGATCCCGACTGGGAGGCGCGCTGGGCCCGCGACGTGGTCATCTATTCCGACAATGACGAGGTCTGGGGCAACACCGACCCGTTGCAGAAACATGTCGGCATGTATCGCGGTGAGTTCGGGCCGGGCGACGAGATATTGTTCCGGGCCGACGGCGGCGGCGGGTACGGCCCGGCATTCGAGCGCGAACCGGAGCGGGTCCGCGACGACGTCATCGACGGCTATGTGTCCCGCGAGGCGGCGCGGGAGCGCTACGGCGTCGCGCTGACCGACGATCTGGAGATCGACGCGGCCGAAACCAAGCGATTGCGCGGGTAACGCCGGTTCGTGGTGCCGGGCGGGTTTGAAACCCGCCCCTACGGGTGTGTCGAATGTAGGGGTGGGTCTGTGACCCACCCGCGTTATTCGTGCTAATCCCCTCCCGTGGCACAGGAAAAAACATCACCGCCGAAGAAACCCGGCAAGACCCGCGCCGATGTGGCGCTGGTGGACCGTGGGCTCGTGGAGACGCGTTCGCGCGCCCAGGCGCTGATCCTGGCCGGCAAGATCTTCTCCGGCGAGCGCCGGGTCGAGAAGGCGGGGGAGGCCATCGCCGACGACGCGCCGCTGGAGCTGCGCGGCCAGGACCATCCCTGGGTCAGCCGGGGCGGGCTGAAGCTGGATCACGCGCTGGACGAGCTGGGGATCGACATGACCGGCGCCGTAGCGATCGATGTGGGCGCGTCCACGGGCGGTTTCACGGATGTCCTGCTGGCGCGTGGCGCCAAGCGGGTTTACGCCGTCGACGTGGGCCACGGCCAATTCGCCTGGAAGCTGCGCAACGATGACCGGGTGGTGGTGCTGGAGAAAACCAATGCGCGGCACCTGACGGCCGAGCATGTTCCCGAGCGCGTGGACGCGATCGTCTGCGATGCGAGTTTTATCGGGCTGGAGACCGTGCTGCCCGCGTCCATGGCGCAGGCGGCGCCGGGCTGCTGCCTGGTGGCGCTGATCAAGCCCCAGTTCGAAGTGGGCAGGGCCGATGTCGGCAAGAAGGGGGTGGTGCGGGACCCGGCGTTGCACGACGCGGTATGCACACGTATTCGGGGCTGGCTCGACGGGCTGGACGGCTGGCGGGTGATCGGTCTCGCCGAGAGCCCGATCACCGGGCCCGAGGGCAACAAGGAATTTCTGATCGGGGCGGTTTATGACGGATGAAGTGACGGTCGAAGTCGAGATGCTCGGCC
>JAQCFD010000115.1 GCA_027618305.1 Pseudomonadota bacterium | reverse complement strand
CTGTCCGGTTTTGCTCGACATA
This sequence comes from Pseudomonadota bacterium, assembly GCA_027618305.1. GTDB lineage: Bacteria > Pseudomonadota > Alphaproteobacteria > UBA6615 > UBA6615 > UBA8079. Next base: position 9,858 of record JAQCFD010000115.1, on the reverse strand, counting down.
GAGCGTCAGCCGCTCACCCGATTCCGCTTCATACATAAATTGCGCCGCCGGGCCTGAATCAGATGCCGGCAACAGGCGACCGCCGACCAGCCGATAGCCCTGGCCAACCAGATTGGGTGCGCGCAGTGGAGCGTCCAGTCGTTTCGAGAGCCAGGCCACGAGATGCGCCTCTTCGCTTGCCGGTACTTCGACGGCATGACGCACTTCGCGCGCATACATCTGATGCGCCTTGACCGCGCCGCGGGCCAGATTGACGTTCGGATCTCCGCCCGGGCCCATCGCGTCATTCGCAAACCAGCCACCGGCGGCCCCCACGGCGATGAGCGCGACCATGGCGGCCACACGCCAGACGGGACTGCGCGCCATCGCAGGCGCGCCAATTTCCCTGAATCGCGCCGGAACCGGCCGTTCCAGAAGTGAGCCGTAGACCCGCTCGACGGCACTCGTGATATCGCGCAATTCCGCGACCCGCGCCGCCTCATCGGGGTTCGCCAAGAGCCAGGCCTCTAATTCGGCGCGACGACCGGGATCCAGGCGGCCATCGACCAGCGCCTGAATCTCGTCCTCGGTGGGGATTTCGGGAAGATCACTCACGTTGTTCTCCGTCCACTGTCTCGTGTTTCCCCCCAACTCGCCGCGCGTACCTTCTCGCGTGCACGTGACAGACGCGACATCACGGTTCCGATGGGAACCCCCGTGATGTCGGCCGTTTCGTCGTAACTGAAGCCTTCCATCGTCACCAGCAACAGAGTCTGGCGCTGCGTGTCGGGCAAATCCTGGATGGCCGCCGTCACCTCACGAAGCTGAATCCTGTCCGCCTGGTTCGGCGGCACGGCCATCGCCGGAAAATAATCCTGAATCTCGACAACATCCGGTCGCGCTACAGCGCGCGCCACATCGTTGACGTAGATATTGTGCAAGATGGTGAACAACCAGCCGCGCAAATTTCCGGGCCGCTGCCACAAATGCCAGCGGCTCATCGCCCGTTCGAGGCAATCCTGCACCAGGTCGTCCGCACGCGGTTCGTCATGGCGTAACAACACCAGCGCGTAGCGGCGCAAGCTGGGTATATGCGTCTCGACAAGCTCGAACGAACGGCGTTTCATTCTCGGTCTCCGCCCCCCTTATACGACAAAGGCACACGAATGCGGCGGCGGACGGTGAAATTGGGGAGTTCACCGTCCGCCACCTTTCGGGGGTAATCACCGGCAAGATTAGCGATCCCGGGCGACATAGGGCAGGGACGTGGGGATCAAGTTCCTGGCCGGCCCGAGCCGGATCGGAAGAATCGCCGGATGACCGCGCACGCGAAGCACTTCCGGTCTCCCGGCTGCGCCCTGCACACGATCACCCGACCGCCTACTTGCCTAGGCACATCATCAACAGGTTGGCGGGCAGTTTATTCCCCGCAAAAATCTCCGGACGCAAAAAAAGGTCACTCAATCGAGTGCAATGTGAAACAGCAGCCGCATCAACGCGGTCTGGTCGATCGGTGCGACCAACCCTGGTGACACGATTCCGGTATGGTCGAGCCCTTCGAGGGTGACCGACCGCGGACAGATTTCAACTGGCGAGCGAACCGGTACGAGACCGTCGTTCGGCACGCCGTTATCATGCATCCAGACCAGTGTCGGGTAGCTCCAGGATGTCGGCCGCGTGAAGTTACCCGGATCGGCAACATAGGTCGCGACACAGAGCATCGGTACGGTTTCGAGCACCGCTGCGATCTCGCGCCTATGTTCTTTCAGGTAGGCTCCACGCGTTTCAATCGTGAGATCAGTTAAAGATTCACCCCGTCCCCCTAGAACCGACAACACCGCATCCATGAGGTCCGGAAACCCTGAGACATCGCGCGCCAGATCGGCAACCGGGGAGCCGGCAAACGGCGCCTGCATCGCGATCCAGCACGCCACGCGTTTGCGCTGATCGGGCGTCGCGCGACGCAGATACTCCATGACGTCTAGCCCGCCCTTGCTGTGGGTCACGAAACAGATCGGGGATGTCCCGTCTCCGACAATCCGGACGAGCCGCTCGGCATTCGCCGCGACGCTATCTTCGGTCTCGATATCCGCAATCTCGGCGTCGATACCCTCCGCAGCCAGCCAGTTGTAGATCCCAGCCATATAGCCCAGGTCAACGCCCAGATTGACGGTCGGGAGGACAGCATCACTCAGATAGGACGGCACGAAGATGACGCGCATACCATCGAACCGGCCGCGGATATCTTCGAAGCGAGTCTCGACCCGCGCCGCATCCAATCGGCCGTCAATAAAGAACGCTCCGAGACGGCCATTCTGATCGCCCGCCACATCGGGAAGTCCCGGCGGGGGCATGGCGATTCCGTGTCTCTGCTGCGCGCCCAAGCTGAAGAAATAGCCGCCCGCGACCACGACGATAAACACCGGCACAAGGATGAGAAAAACCCCGCGTGATAACCAGCTGTGCCAATGCGAGGATCGTCCGTTCATCCGTCACACCTCCACAATAATTATGCGCGATGCAGATCGCCCATCAGGCGGCTTCGGCGTGCACGGCCTCGCCATTGATCAACAACCCGTCCGGCCCGGCAGACACCCTCACAGTGTCGCCGTCGACGATCGTACCATCAAGCAACATGGTCGCCAGCGTGTTCTGCAAATGGCGCTGGATCACCCGCTTCAACGGCCGCGCGCCGTAAACCGGATCATAGCCGGTATTCGCCAACCAGGCGGTTGCCGCATCATCCAGTTCCAGGACAACCTTGCGATCCGCAAGCAGCCGACGGAGATGCGCAAGCTGGATATCCACGATCCCGGACATCTGTTCGCGTGTGAGCCGATGGAACAGGAGCACCTCGTCAAGCCGGTTGAGGAATTCCGGCCGGAACGCGCCGCGCACCACTTCCATCACCGCGTCACGAACCGAACCGGTGTCCTCGCCGTCGGGCTGGTTCGCAAGATATTCGCTGCCCAGATTCGACGTCAGGATGATCAGCGTATTCTTGAAATCAACCGTCCGCCCCTGTCCGTCCGTCAGGCGACCGTCATCCAGCACCTGGAGCAGCACATTGAAGACGTCAGGGTGGGCCTTCTCGACCTCGTCGAACAGAATCACCTGATAGGGCCGGCGCCGCACCGCTTCGGTCAAGGCACCGCCCTCTTCATAGCCGACATAACCCGGCGGCGCGCCGATGAGACGGGCCACCGCATGTTTTTCCATATATTCGGACATGTCGATACGAACCATCGCGTGCTCGTCATCGAACATGAACTCGGCGAGTGCCTTGGTCAGCTCGGTCTTGCCGACACCGGTCGGACCGAGGAACAGGAAGGAGCCTATCGGCCGCTCCGGGTCCTGCAGACCGGCACGCGCGCGACGCACCGCATTGGAAATAGCAGCGATGGCCTCGCCCTGCCCGATCACCCGGGCACCCAGCATGGTTTCCATCTCCAGCAGTCGCTCGCGCTCGCCTTCGAGCATCTTGTCCACGGGCACGCCGGTCCAACGCGAGACAACACCGGCGATGTGGGAATCCGTCACTTCCTCGTCGAGCATGTTTCCGTCGGGCGCTTCATTCGCTTCGGTCACGGCTTTTTCGAGGTCGGGGATCAACCCATAGGCCAGTTCACCGGCGCGCTCCAGATTGCCCATACGCTGCGCCTGTTCGAGTTCGAGGCGTGCGCCATCAAGCTGTTCCTTGAGCTTCTGCGTCCCGGCCAGCTTTTCCTTCTCTGCCTGCCAGACGGACGTCAGATCCGCGGATTTGGATTCGAGATCACCGAGCTCTTCTTCAAGCGTCACCAGACGATCGGCAGACGCCTTGTCGCTTTCCTTTTTCAGCGCTTCCCGCTCGATCTTGAGCTGGATGATCCGTCGGTCGAGCTCATCGATTTCCTCAGGCTTGGAATCGACTTCCATTCGCAGCCGCGAGGCGGCTTCGTCGACCAGGTCGATGGCCTTGTCCGGCAAAAACCGGTCCGTGATGTATCGATTGGACAGGGTTGCTGCCGACACGAGGGCGGAATCCGTGATCCGCACCCCGTGATGGAGTTCGTATTTTTCCTTGAGGCCGCGCAGGATCGAGATTGTATCGGCAACGGTCGGCTCGGAGACGAATACCGGCTGGAAACGACGCGCCAGCGCGGCGTCCTTCTCCACATGCTTTCGGTATTCATCCAGGGTCGTCGCACCAACGCAATGAAGCTCGCCGCGCGCCAGCGCCGGCTTGAGCATGTTGGAGGCATCCATCGACCCTTCGGCAGCGCCTGCGCCGACGATTGTGTGCATCTCATCGATGAACAGTACGATTTCACCGGCGGCCGAGCTCACCTCTTCGAGGACCGCTTTCAGTCGCTCCTCGAACTCCCCGCGGTACTTCGCCCCGGCAATCAGCGCGCCCATGTCCAGAGACAGGAGCCGTTTCTCGCGCAGGCTTTCCGGCACATCCCCGTTGATGATGCGCAGTGCGAGCCCCTCGACGATCGCGGTCTTGCCCACGCCCGGTTCACCAATCAGCACCGGATTGTTCTTCGTCCGCCGCGCGAGAACCTGGATCGTCCGGCGAATTTCCTCGTCACGCCCGATCACCGGATCGAGTTTCCCGTCGCGGGCCGCTTCGGTCAGGTCGCGCGTATATTTGGCGAGCGCTTCATAGGCATTTTCCGCTGTCGCGCTGTCCGCGGTCCGGCCCTTGCGCAACGCGTTGATCGCCTCGTTCAACGCCTGGGGCGTGAGGTTCGCTTCGGCCAATATCTTTGCCGCACTGGTTCCCGTCGCCAGGGCAATCGCCAGCAAAAGTCTTTCAACGGTGACAAAGCTGTCCCCCGCCTTCTTGGCAACATCCTCTGCGGCATTCAGAATGCGGCTGATTTCCTGGGACAGGTAGAGCTGCCCGGCGCCGGCGCCTTCAATCTTGGGGAGCTTGCCAAGCGCCAGTTCGACCGCCTGCTCCGCCCCTGCGGCGTCCCCGCCGGCCGACCGGATAAGGTTGGCGCACAGACCTTCTTCGTCATCGAGCAGGGCCTTCAACAGATGCTCGGGCACCAGTTGCTGATGTGCACTGCGTTGCGCCAGATCCTGGGCGACCTGAACGAATCCGCGCGCGCGTTCGGTATATTTCTCGAAGTTCATGTTCCACTCCTCTATCAACCCCCTCATGTGAGGCAGGCATGGACGACGAACCCGATTTCGGCATTCGCCACAAGGACACGCTGGCGGCCCGCCATCTGTATGCACGAGCCTATCCGCGTCCTTGAAATATGGTGTTGCCACGGCGCAACACAAGACCCGACCCCAACGACCGGACCGATACAAAATACGGCCGATCGGCAAAGAGACCAGGAACAATGAGCGCCAGTATCTCCGAAATTCATATCTACCCCGTTAAAGGCCTCTCCGGCCTTGATCTGGCTCAAGCGACCCTCGAAAAGGGGCAAGCAATAGCCGGAGACCGCCGGTTTGCACTCGGCCGCCCGGGATTCGTATTCGATACGGAGAATCCGGTCTGGATGCCGAAAACCAACTTCCTGGCGCTGGTTCGTGATGAAAAACTGGCGGAACTGGATGCCGGCTTTAATGCCGTAACGAACATCCTCACCCTGCGCCAGGGCGGCTGCATTGTCCTCGCAGCGGATATTTCAGGCGCTGAAGGCCGTACAGCGATTGAGGCCTTCTTCGCAGAATTTCTCGCCGGCGAGATTGACGGGACACCAACATTTCTGGAGGCGGGCGACCACAGCTTCTCGGATTTCGATGCGAAGGTGATTTCGCTGATCAACCTCGACAGTGTCGCCGCACTGGGCTCGGAGATCGATACCGACATCGACGCGCGCCGGTTTCGGGCGAATATTTACTTCGAAGGCCAGGCAGCCTGGACAGAATTCGACTGGCTGGATCGCAAGATTCGGATCGGCACCGCCGTCGCGGAAGTGATCAAACGCACCCGGCGATGCGCCGCAACCAACGTCAATCCCGACACGGCCACACGTGATTTGAACCTGCCCCGCGCCCTGCAAAAGGGGTGGGGCCATACGGATATGGGCGTGTATGCACGCGTCGTCGAGCCGGGCGAAATTCGCCCGGGGGACCCGATCGTTCCGATATCATGATCGACCGGTATCCGGCCGACATGACCAGCTAGGCCGTCACGGCCTCACTGTCATCATCTGATGTGCTTGGGGCGTCATCCGAGACGTTGCCGTCGGAATCCGAATTGCCGTCCGATGCGGCCGTGCGGCCGTTGCTGCGACGTGAACGCCGTTTGCGAACCGTCGAGCGCGAACCGGGGTCGTCGGCCTTGGTGGCCTTCTCTGCCCGGGGCGCCTCGTCGGCGACATCATCGTCGAAATCAGCGGCATCATCAGTCTGAAGATTATCCACGAAGGACCCATGGCCATTGCCCGAATCACGCGGCGAATCGTCCCTGGACCTTCCATCCCTGGATATTCCATCCTTGGACCTTGCGTCCCTGGACCTTTCGTCCCGAGACCTGTCGTCCCGAGACCCGTCGTCCCGAGACCCGTCGTCTTGAGACCCGTCGTCCCGAGATCCGTCGTCCCGCGCACCATCATCCGATTCGCCACGCTGTTCGCTCTTCGCGGCGGCGTCGGCCATCAACCGATAATAATGCTCCGCATGCTGCAGATAGTTCTCTGCGCCCACGCGATCACCGGCAGAACCCGCATCGCGGGCCAGTTGCTGATATTTCTCATAAATCTGCGATGGATTCCCGCGCACGCGCGCGCCGGGGCCGTTGCTGTCATATGTCTGGTTTCGGGAATTGCCGGACTTGCGTCCGCCGCGGCTCCGTGCCCGCCTGTTGTTGTTATTCGTATTTGGTCGCATTGCTTCCGTCGATCAGATTACTGATTACGGCCCACTCCCGCCCAAACCGATGCCATCCAATAGGATCGCACGCTCTCCGGAAATGACCACTCGACCGCGAGATGTCACTTCAAGTTCGGATCCGGGAGTTCAGATTATTCGCCAAGGCCTATGGGATTGTGATCGCTACAGGTACCCTACGGCTTATCTGACTGGGGCACCCTATGCGGCCCGGTTTTGTTTTCCAAGAACTTTCTGCGTCCCGTTAGCTCTCAGATGTCAGCTCTAACGTGATGACCCGCGCGCGGCGCGCGATATCCTGGTCCGTATCGGCAATCTGAAACCCGGCAACACGACCGAGTGCGGCGACACCGCGCGCCTGTCCTTGCCCCAATTCAAAGGCGATGATCGATTTTCCGGTCCCCAGACGTTTCAGCGAGGGAATGATGCGCCGGTAGGCAGCCATCCCGTCAGCGCCACCATCAAGTGCCATCGTCGGCTCGAACTCGCGCACCTCGGGATCGAGATGCCGAAGCTCGTAGCGCGCGATGTAGGGCGGATTGGAGACGATGACGTCAAACGGTCCCTCGATACCGTCACACCAGTCGGTTTTGCGCCATTCGACCCGGCCGGACAAACCCAGGGATTTCGCGTTGAAGGCCGCCACTTCAAGGGCCGCGGGGGACGCGTCCACCGCCAGTGCGGTCGCGTTCGGACATTCCGCAAGCAACGTCAGCGCAATGCAGCCGCTGCCGGTCCCCAGGTCCAGAATGCGCAACGGTGCGTCTCGATCCTCGATCCGCGAAAGGACGGATTCGATCAGGGTCTCGGTGTCGGGCCGCGGCGTGAGAACATCGCCGGTTACGCGAAATGTCCGGGACCAGAACTCGCGCTCGCCAACAATCTGAGACACGGGTTCTCGGCGCTCGCGGCGCTCCAGCAGTTCCGCATACCCCTGCAACGCGGTCGTGTCGATTTCCGCATCGGGATTGGCAATCAGCCAGGCGTCTTCGTGGCCGGTAACCTGGCGCAACAGTACGCGCGCGTCGAGCTCCGGACTGTCGGCGCCGACCGCGCGCAAACGTCCACCGGCCTCGGCCAGGGCGGCGGCGATCGTGTTCGAAATCAGTTCAGGCATCTGGGCTGTCATCCTCGGCAAGTTGCGCGGCCTGGTCTTCGGTGGTCAGCGCATCAACCAGTTCGTCGAGGGCCTCCCCGTCGAGGATTCGGTCGAGTTTATGAAGGGTCAGGTTGATCCGATGATCGGTCACCCGGCCCTGGGGGAAATTATATGTGCGGATACGCTCGGACCGGTCGCCCGTACCCACCTGGCTGCGCCGCGACGCGGCGCGCTCGGCATCAATCAGCTGGCGTTCATGCTCATACAGGCGCGCGCGCAGAACCCGCATCGCCTTGGCGCGGTTCTTGTGCTGGGATTTCTCATCCTGCTGGGTAACCACGATTCCGGTCGGGATATGGGTAATCCGCACCGCGCTGTCGGTTGTGTTGACCGACTGCCCGCCCGGGCCTGACGCGCGGTAGGTATCCACCCGCAACTCATTCTCGGCAATGTCGATATCGACTTCCTCGGCTTCGGGGAGCACCGCAACGGTGGCCGCCGACGTGTGAATACGACCGCTGCTCTCCGTCTCGGGTACTCGCTGCACACGGTGTACACCGGATTCGTACTTCAGGCGCGAAAACACGTCCTGGCCGCTGATGCTGGCGATGACTTCCTTGTATCCGCCGATCCCGGTGGCGTTGGAATCCATTACTTCGACCTTCCAGTTCTTGGTCTCGGCATAGCGCTGATACATCCGGAACAGGCTCCCCGCGAACAGGGCCGCCTCGTCGCCACCGGTGCCGGCGCGGATCTCGAGGATCGCATTCTTCGTGTCCGCTTCATCCTTGGGCAAAAGCATGAGTTTGAGCGATTGTTCGAGCGCGGGCACGCTTTCACGCAGCTCCTCGATTTCGAGCTCCGCGAGCTCCCGCATCTCGGCGTCCGCCTCGCCATCCTCGATGATCTCCTCCAGGCCCGCGATCTCATCGTTGGCACTGCGCAGCGCCAGCACTTTCTCGACGACTTGTCCGAGTTCCGAATACTCCTTCGACAGCCGGACATATTCCTGAGGATCGCTGCGGTCCGCGCTTCCCAGTAAATCGGCGAGTTGCTTGTGGCGCTCGACCACCCGATCAAGTTTATCATCTAGGCTCATTGGTCTTCGCTCCCGGACGCTGTATCGCTGTCCGTTTTCGGTTTGTCTTGTTTCGTTTGATTGTCTGGGGACAGCCCGAACATACGCCGGGCCGCCTTGGCAATGGGACTGTCCGCACCCTCGTTACGCGCCGCCGTGCGCAATGTGAGGGACGGTACGTGCAGCAGCCGGTTGACCAGCCGCCGCGTGATCTCGTCGGCGTCACCCTGGGGATTGTCCGACAGGACTTCGGCCCGGACCGCGTCGAAATGCGCGCGCAGGTCGGCCACGACCGGCACCGCATCACGCTCGGCCCATGAATCCTGAAACGCCGCGACATGCCGGTCAATCATCTGCCACGCATCGGCCATTGCCGTGTCGCGGGATTCGCGATTGGAACGCGAAATCGATTCCAGATGATCGAGGTCGAACAGAAACGCATCATCGAGGCGGGCGATGTCCGGATCGGCATCATTGGGAATGGCCACGTCGAGCACAAAGATCGGCTTACGCCGCCGCGCCCGCAAGGCGTCCTGCAGCATGGGGGCGTTGATCATCGGGCGGCCGATTCCGGCCGCACCAATCACGAGATCCGAACCGACGAGTGCGGCCGGGATATCGTCATAGGTCACGCTGTGGCCACCGACGATCCGTGCCAGCGCTTCCCCGCGTGCGGCATTGCTTGCCGCAACCGTGACCCGCCGGAGGCCGGCGTTGCGGAAATGGTCGAGCATCAGCATGCCCATCTCGGCCGGGCCGATCAGCAGCGCCGAGACATGTTCCAGGCTGCCGAACAGATTGCGCGCCGCCTGCACTGCCGCCGTCGCAAGGGACACGGGTCCCTCGGCGATGGCGGTGT
>JAQCFD010000114.1 GCA_027618305.1 Pseudomonadota bacterium | reverse complement strand
GAGCCGAGAAAACGAATGTCGTTGGCGATCTTCATCGCGGCGACCGCGCCGACATTCAGGGCCCCCGATGCGGCGACCATGGCGTCATGCGCCGCCAGACCGGCGAACTTGTTGGGCATCGTTTCAAATGCTTTACCGGTAATGCCGGCCACTTCTTCGGCGAAACGTTCGGCAAAACCAATCGGCGTGTTCAGGCCCGTGCCCACGGCCGTACCGCCCTGCGCCAGCTGCAACAGGTCGGGGGTCGCGCGTTCGATACCGGCGATGACGCCGCCGATCTGGGACGCATAGCCCGAGAATTCCTGACCCAGGGTCAGCGGGGTGGCGTCCTGGGTGTGGGTGCGGCCGATCTTGATGACGTCCGCGAACTTCGCTTCTTTGGCTTCGAGGGCGTCCTTGAGATGGGCGAGGGCCGGGATCAACCGGTCCTGAAATTCCAATGCGGCAGCGATATGCATCGCGGCGGGAAATGTGTCGTTGGAGGACTGGCTGCGATTGACATGGTCGTTCGGATGGACCGGAGACTTGTCGCCAGGTTTGCCGCCGAGAATTTCGTTCGCGCGATTCGCGATCACCTCGTTGGCGTTCATGTTCGTCTGGGTGCCTGAACCGGTCTGCCACACGACCAGCGGGAAATTGTCATCGAACTTGCCGTCGATGACCTCCTGCGCGGCCTCGATCACGGCGTTGGCGACCTCCGGCTCGAGCTGTCCGAGCGCCAGATTGGCCTTGGCGGCTGCCTGCTTCTGGATCCCCAGCGCGCGCACAAGCGCGGTTGGCATGCGGTCCTCGCCGATCGGGAAGTTTTCAATGCTGCGTTGCGTTTGGGCGCCCCAGTATTTGTCGGCCGGGACGGCCACGTCGCCCATCGTGTCGCTTTCGGTACGGGTCTTGATCGTCATCACTTCCTCCGGGTTCGGCGCGCATTATCGTCGCCGCGTTCCATAGGTAAAGGCTTAACGCGAATGCGTTTCAGGATTTGCGTGGTTTCTTTTTCGCCTGGGCGCGGTTTGCCGCAGCGAGGGCCATATGTGCCCATGGGCGCAGCGCGTCAATATCCTCGGCTGCGTCGTCGGGCACCGTCAGGTAGGACAGCTCAACCGCTTTCCCGGCCTTGTCATAGGTGAAGGGCTTGCATCCGGCATCAACGAACGCGGGTTTGGTCTCTTCGTCGACCTTGAGGTAGAGGGTCTCATCGGCGATCAGGGCAAACATGATCCCGTCGCAGAAGATGCCGTGACCGCCGAACATCCGGCGCAGGCGGGTGCCCTGATCAAAGGGGGCACCCAAGCGGGTCAGCAGGTCACATGCGTGCGCAGCGAATTCCTGGCCTTGTGGCATGTGCGCGTTTCTACTTTTTTCGGAACTGATCCAGATTGACGACTTCGGCACCGTCCCCATCGTCTTTGGGGGCACCTTCGCTGTCATTTTTCGACGTGACGCTATCCGGTTGGGTGTCCACGGCCTCGTCCGCCGTCGCCATATTGTCGGGTACCGGGACCAGGTCGCCCTCGGTGCGAGCGGCCGGAACCATGACGCTGCTGCCGGTTTCAATGTTGAACTGAAGTCCGAATTTGACCGACGGATCGACGAAGGCCGACAAGGCATCGTAGGGAATGCGCAATTCGGCGGGACGGTTCTTGAAACTAAGGGTAATGGAAAAATAGCTGTCTTCGACGATCAGGTCCCAGAACTGATGCTGCATCACGATCGTCATCTCTTCGGGATACTGATCATGGAGATAGTCGGGAATCGAAACCCCCGGCGCCTGGGTGCGGAATGTCAGATAAAAGTGATGGTCGCCCGGCAACCCCTCATGGAGCGTCTTGAGCAACGCTGCGCGGACAACGCCCCTGAGGGCATTTTCCACCATCTGATCGTATCGCATCTGGTCGTCGGTCATGGTCGCGAACTGTAAGCGCGCCCGCGCGGGCGCTGGTCAACATTCATGTGAGTTGAATATCGTGCACCACGCCGCGAAGAGCAACGGTTTGCCGTACAAGATTCTTGCGAATTTGTGGATGCAATGTGCGTGGCGGGACCGGTGCGGCGTATTAAGTGGGGGGCTTCTGTTGCCCGGTGCCCCCCGAACCGCGCTTACTGTCGCTTAATTAAGCGGCAACAGCGAAGGTTTCAACATTGTCGTTGGCACCTATGAATATGGCCCGATGTCGGTGGTACCATGCCGGACGAAAGTTCAGCCTTTACGCGCCCGTCGATCCTGTTTCGCCCCCATTCCGGTCATGGCGTGGGCCATGAAATACCGAGATAAAATGGTGGAGGCGCCGGGTACTGCCCCCGGGTCCGAACGTTTATTCCGCAAAACGTTTATCGCCATAGTCGAGTAAACCCGACGCCCTATTATATAGGGTCAGTTCGGCAAATACGAAAGACAATGCTGGGTTATCCCCGTTGGCCCGGCTTTCCACAGGATGTCACGGATATCCGCGACTCGTGTTGCGGACTAGGTTTGACGCAATATTAAAGCCCGATCCGAGGCCGGAAACCCGATGCAGCAATATCTCGATTTGATGCGACATGTTCGCGACAATGGCACCAAGCGAACCGACCGCACGGGGACGGGGACGTTATCCGCGTTTGGTCACCAGATGCGGTTCGATCTCAGTGCCGGCTTCCCGCTCGTGACGACCAAGAAGATCCATATGAAGTCGGTGATCTATGAGTTGCTCTGGTTTCTCAAGGGCGACACCAACGTCAAATATCTGAATGACAACGGGGTTTCGATCTGGAACGAGTGGGCCGATCCAGACGGCGATCTGGGGCCGGTCTACGGCCATCAATGGCGGTCATGGCCGACACCCGATGGCGGCCGGATTGACCAGATCCGCAACCTTCTCGACCAGATTCGAAACCGGCCGGATTCCCGTCGCCTGATCGTCTCGGCCTGGAATGTCGCGGATGTCGACACGATGGCGCTCCCGCCATGCCACTGCCTGTTTCAGTTCTACGTGGCGGACGGCAAGCTTTCCTGCCAGCTGTATCAGCGCAGTGCCGACATATTTCTCGGCGTCCCGTTCAATATCGCATCCTATGCGCTGCTGACGATGATGGTGGCCCAGGTCACGAACCTGGAGGTCGGCGAATTCATCCACACCTTCGGCGATGCCCATCTTTATCTGAATCATCTCGAACAGGCCGATGCGCAGCTCGAACGCGCACCTTATCCGTTGCCGCAACTGACCCTGAACCCGGACATCGACGATCTTTTCGCCTTCGACTATGACGATTTCACGCTCGACGGGTATCGGTTCCACCCGCATATCCCGGCGAAGGTCGCGGTCTGATTTCGTGCGGATATCGCTGATCGTCGCCATGGCCGAAAATCGCGTTATTGGTCGGGACGGCGACCTGCCCTGGCGCATCCCCGCCGATCTGAAGTTTTTCAAGAACACCACGACAGGCCATCCGATCGTGATGGGGCGCAAGACCCACCAGTCCATCGGCCGGTCACTGCCGGGGCGCAGAAACATCGTGGTCACGCGCGACCCGGATTTTTCCGGTGACGATATTGTTGTGGTCGGGGACCTCGAAACGGCACTGGAAGCCGCGGGCGATGCGGACGAGGTAATGGTGATCGGCGGTGCGCAAATTTATGAACTCGCGCTGCCGCGCGCGGACCGAATCTACCTGACGGAAGTCCATATCGCGGCAGACGGCGACGTGTGTTTTCCCGAACTTGATGGCACTGTCTGGCGCGAAACGGCGCGGGTGGATCACCCCGCCGAGGGCGAAACACCCGCCTTCAGTTTTGTCACCCTCGAACGCTAGAGTCTAACGTCAGGATCGTTAGCTGCCGTCGCGCAGACCCGGCCAGTTGCGGTCGGCCAAGGCGATGTTGCCGGCCTTGTCGATCGCCCAGCGGGCGCGCACGACTTTTGAATAATTCAGATACAGCTTGCCGTCCCTGACCGACCAGGCGTCCGGGTCGGTGGTAGCGGTATAGTTGTTGGCCACGGCCCAGGCACAGTAGCCGCCATATTGCGGGGCGAACTTCTCTGGTGTGGCGGTGAACATGTCGCGGTTTGCCGCCGATGCGAAATGCCAGGTCGCCCCCTGGTAGGTGGCGCTGAGTGCGGGGTCGCCCTTCACCGGCTTTTCTTCGGTGAAATAGGCAACCGGATCATAGCCGTGGATGGCGGCGCCATCGGCGCTGAACACAGGCTCGGCCGCGAGGGCCGGGGCGCTGAACAATAGGCCGACAATCAGGAAGGCGGCCGTTCGGGTGATATTGCGCATATGGGTTCTCCCGCGTGTGAATGGCGATATGCTTCGTAAACACATAGGGCGTCGAATTCATTCCGCCATCGGCGAAGCAATTTTTATCTGACAGGCGGGGCTGTTTGGGGGAAATGAAGTCCGTCGGGTCGGCGGCCATTTGGTGCCGGCCATTTGGGGGGCAAGGTGGCCGGCGGCCTGCGGGGCACAGCCAGTCTCCGACCCGACGGTTTCGCGATGCGGGCAACATTCAGGGACCCGCCTCTGGCCAAGAGGTGGGTTGGAGCTATGCGTTTCCCAACGCACGAAGATGTGTCGTGTGATCAACTATACGCGATCACGAATTGCGACGTCGTGAGTTGGCGTTGCTCGGTGCGCTGCGTCTAGTCGATTGAGATGCGGGGTGCCGGCCGGGTGGTGGCAGTCGATATTTTTGCCAGCACAGCGGATGCGAGGTCGCGATAGGCCGCCGCGTGCGGGCCGTCAGGCTCGCTTGCGGTGATCGGTTGTCCGGAATCCGAGGTGACCCGGATTGCGACATCGAGGGGTATTTCCCCAAGGAAGTCGCAGCCGAGCCGTTCGGCTTCGGCCCGCGCACCGCCATGGCCGAATATGTCTGTTTGCTCGCCGCATTTCGGGCAGATGAACATGCTCATATTCTCGACGATGCCGAGGACCGGCACATTCACCTTGGCAAACATGTTCATGCCCTTGCGGGCGTCAATCAACGCGATGTCCTGCGGGGTCGAGACGATCACCACGCCCGCCAGCGGGACCCGCTGCGCCATGGTCAGCTGCGCATCACCGGTTCCCGGCGGCATGTCGACAATCAGCACGTCGAGCGTGCCCCACTCGACCTCGCGCATCATCTGTTCCAGCGCCCCGATCACCATGGGGCCGCGCCAGACCATGGCTGTGTCTTCGGGCACCATGAAGCCCATCGACATGACTTTCACGCCATGTGCCTCAAGCGGTGCAATTTTTTTATTGGGCAGGGGTTTCGGTTTTTCCGTCAATCCCATCATGCGGGGCAGCGACGGCCCGTAGACATCCGCATCGAGAATGCCGACCCGCTGTCCCAGTGCGGCGAGGGCGACGGCAAGGTTCACGGCGGTCGTCGATTTGCCGACCCCGCCCTTGCCACTTGCCACGGCGACAATCGCACCGACGTCGGGCAACAACGATGCGGCGGGCGCCTGTTGGCCACGGGGGGCTGGTTTCGCGCTGGAATCCTGGCTTGCGGGGCGTGCAGCCGGGGCCGCGTTATGGGCGGTCAGAACCGCTGATACAGACGATACACCTTCGAGCGCGAGGACGGCACGCTCCGCGGCTTTGCGCAGCGGCTCCATGCGTTCCGCGTCGGCCGGATCGATCTCGATGGCGAAACCGATATTGCGATCCTTGATCACCAGACCCGAAACCATGTCGTTGGCGATGATGTCTTTGCCGCTGACGGGATCGACGATTGTGCATAAAGCCGTGCGAACATCGTCTTGTGAAAGTGCCGTCATGCTTGAAAACTCCGGGTTTAAAGACAATATCGTCTGGGACTGGTCGCCAGGGCGTGATCACGCCTTGCAGCATGTTGTGTGATATAAGCCTGAGTGATCGATTTATAAACCCGGCGCAGCGACCGTTTGCCCCAGAAGGGCGATTATCAGGTTTTGTGTCAGCTTACTGGTGAAGGAATTTGTGATGCCTTGGAATAGTCAGGGAGGCGGCGGTGGTCCATGGAGCGGCGGCGGCAGTGGCGGCGGTGGTCCATGGGGTGGGCAACGCCCACCGGGCGGCGGCGTGGGCGGCGGGCAGCAGCCCAATATTGAAGAGATGCTGCGTCGCAGCCAGGACAGGGTTCGCCGGTTCATTCCGGGCGGCATCGGCGGCGGTCGCGGAATTGCGCTCGTCGTGCTCATCGTGCTGGTGCTCTGGGGGCTGAGTGGCTTCTACCGGGTCCAGGAAAATGAACGCGGGCTTGAGCTGGTGTTCGGCAAGTGGAACGAGCAGGTGACTTCACCGGGGCTGCGCTGGCGTTGGCCGACACCGATCGGCGAGGTGCTGACCCCGCCGGTGACGCAGATCAATCGATTGAACATCGGATTTCGCGACGACGAAAATGTCGGCGGCCGCGCGTCTTCGGCGCGCGATGTCAACGGCGAATCCCTGATGCTGACGAGCGATCAGAATATCTCGGATATCGATTTCACCGTACAGTGGCGGATCGCCAACCCGGCCGACTATCTGTTCAACATTCTGGCGCCGGAAGAGACGGTGAAAGCCGCGGCGGAAAGCGCCATGCGCGAAGTCGTCGGCCAGACCAAGCTGGACGATCTGCTGACCACCGCGCGTGAGGTTGTCCAGAACGACACCCGCATACTCCTGCAGTCGATCCTCGACGGCTATGGCGCGGGCATCAACATCGAGCGTGTACAGCTTCAAAAGACCGAAGCGCCGCCGCCCGTGATCGAGGCTTTCAACGATGTGCAGCGCGCACGGCAGGACCAGGAACGGCTGCAGAACCAGGCCGAAGCCTACCGTAACCGGATCGTGCCGACGGCGCGTGGTGAGGCGGCCGGCCTCCTTGAGGAAGCCGCCGCGTATCGCGAGCGGGTAATCAAGGAAGCCCAGGGTGAAGCCGCCCGGTTTGACCAGATTTACGCGACCTATCAGGTCGCACCTGATGTGACACGCCGGCGTCTCTATATCGAGACGCTTCGGGATGTCCTGAAGGGGGCCAATAAGGTCATCATCGACGAGGGCGCCGGCGGCGGACAGGGTGTCGTGCCTTACCTGCCGCTGAACGAACTCAATCGCAACCGCACAGAGAATACCGGAGGCCAGCAATGAGCCGCGCAAAACTCGCGATTTTAGGCGGTATCATCATCGTCATCGGCGTGCTGCTGAATTCGAGCCTGTTCACCGTCCGGGAGACGGATCAGGTTCTGGTGCTGCAGCTGGGTGAACACAAACGAACGGTCCGTGAACCCGGCCTGCACTTCAAGATTCCGCTCATCCAGAATGTCGTGAGCTACGACAAGCGGGTCCTGAGTGTGGATCCGCCAGCCGAGGAAATGCTGCTGAGCGATCAGAAGCGTATTCTGGTGGACTCCTTTGCCCGATACCGGATTACCGACCCGCTTAAGTTTTTCCAGACGGTGCGGGATAAGGAGATCTTCGGGAACCGGTTCGGTAACATTCTGACCTCAACGGTCAAGGAATTCGTCGCCCAGCGTGAGCTCGCGGACCTGCTTTCGGACCAGCGCAACGTGATCATGGAATCGATCCGTGATGGTGTGGCCACCGAGACCGACGGGTTCGGGATCGAAGTTGTCGACATTCGCATCGGACGATCGGAATTGCCGGAAGCGGTGTCGCAGACCGTTTACGAGCGGATGCGGACCGAACGTGAGCGGCAGTCGAACAAGCTGCGCGCCGAAGGTGAAGAAAACGCCCGGCGTATTCGCGCGGAAGCGGATCGCCAGCAGGTCGAGATTGTGGCCGAGGCACAGCGCGAGGCTGAAACCTTGCGCGGTGGTGGCGATGCGACCCGGAATGCGATCCTGGGTGAATCCTATGGCAAGGATCCGGAATTCTTCGAGTTCTTTCGCTCGTTGGAAGCCTACAAGGAGACGTTCGCCGAGGAGGGCACCACGATGGTCCTGTCCCCGAACAGCGACTTCTTCAAGTATTTCGGTGATCTGCAAGGCGGCCGCGACCGCGTGTCGGGGCGTGAATCCAGGTAGCGTCAATGGGACAACTCCTGCTCTGGGGCAGCTTTCTGCTGATCGGCTTTGCGCTGGTCTTGCTGGTTGAGGGCCTGATCTACGCCGTGGCGCCCAACATGATGAAGCGTCTGCTGACGCAGATGAGTGTTGTGCCGGAATCGACGCTGCGGACCGGAGGTCTCATTGCTGCGGTTGCCGGGATTGGACTGCTTGTGATCCTGAAGGTTGTGCAGTTCTGATCGGGTCGAGTTCATTGCGGTGGTTCACGCGATTGTCATGGCGTGAGGCTGCGATGCCCCAAATGTGCCGGACGGGCGCCCAATTGCGAACATGATTGGGCGCCATATCGGTAGTCGGCGGCTCGGGTGCCGCCGTGTTTTCTGCGTTGCTCTTGAACGACAGGTCCACATTTCACATATCGAACGGACCGACAGCCAAGGGCTCGACGGAAGGCACAAAATGCCTGGAACGGGAGTAATGAGAGAATGAACTCACAACGACATCAACCATCCCGCGCGTTGGTCGGCTGGACTGCCGGCCGCGTCAGTTCGGCGAGCGCCTTCCTGATCGGAATTCTGCTCGCCCTGGCTCTCGTCATTTCTGCGCAACCTGCCGCTGCGAAGTCCGCACCGGATTCGTTTGCCGATCTGGCCGAGCGCCTGTTGCCTACGGTCGTGAATATATCCAGCACGCAGTTGGTGAATCAGGCCCCCGGCCAGGAACGCGGACCGGATATCCCCCAGGCTCCGCCGGGATCGCCGTTCGGCGACATGTTCAAGGATTTCTTCAATCGCAATCAGCAGGGCGCGCCGCGCCGTGCGACGTCGCTGGGCTCCGGTTTCATTATCGATCCGAGCGGTTTGGTCGTGACCAACAACCATGTGATCGATGGCGCCGATGAAATCACCGTCACCTTGTCGGACGACACTCAGCTCAAGGCCGAGTTGGTGGGCCGGGATCCGAAGACGGATCTGGCGCTGCTTCGAGTCGAGACGGAACGCGATCTGCCATTCGTACCCTGGGGTAATTCAAGCGTGGCCCGTGTGGGGGACTGGGTTGTCGCCATCGGCAACCCGTTCGGTCTTGGTGGCACCGTGACGGCCGGCATTATCTCTGCCCGCCAGCGCGACATTCACCAGGGACCGTATGACAGCTTTCTGCAGACCGATGCGTCCATCAACCGGGGCAATTCGGGCGGGCCGATGTTCAATATCAATGGCGAAGTCATCGGCGTGAACACGGCCATCTTCTCGCCGACGGGCGGTAGTGTCGGTGTTGGCTTTGCCATCCCGTCATCCATCGCCTCGCGGGTAATCGATCAGCTGCGTGATTTCGGACAGACGCGCCGGGGTTGGCTGGGTGTTCGCATTCAGTCGGTGACCGATGAGATTGCCGAAAGCATCGCCCTTGAAGGTGGTGCGCGCGGTGCGCTGGTGTCATCCGTGACCGCAGCCGGGCCGGCTGAGAGAAGCGGCATACAGGCGGGTGATGTGATCCTGACTTTTGACGGCAAGCCGGTCGCCAGCATGCGCGAGTTGCCGCGTATCGTTGCCGAGACCGACATCGGCAAGAGCGTGCCGGTCGAGGTTTGGCGCAATGAGCGCCTGGTGACTGTGGGCGTCCAGATTGGTGAGCTCGAGGAAGAGGTGCCGGTCCTCGCCTCCGCCGGTCCCCGCGGTCAGGCGATCGAACCCGAAGAGGCCGCGATCGACGATATCGGCATCACCGTAACGTCCATTACTGACCAGATGCGGGCGCAGTTCACACTGCCGGACGATTTACGCGGTGTGGTTATCACCGGCGTGGAGCCAAACAGTGCCGCCGCGGAGAAAAGCCTGCGCCCCGGTGACGTGATCATTGAGGTCAGTCAGGAAGAGGTGAGCACGCCGGGCCAGATTGCGGAGAAAATCCGTGAGGCCCGTGACACCGACCGCAGTTCGGTGTTGCTCAAGATCAACCGCAACGGCGACCGTCGGTTTGTCGCGGTTCGGATCAAGAAATCCTGACACAAATCCAGATTATATTTCCTGGGTAAGTGACAGCGGCGGCGCCTTCGGGCGCC